>JBEKFI010000066.1:0-16664 GCA_050013395.1 Verrucomicrobiia bacterium
CCAACGGCAGCAAGCTCGGTTTCGATTTCGGCCAGAACATGTACACACCGGTGGAACTGCTCACCACCAGTTTGATCACCACCGACCGGCCGTACGCCGGTTGGTTGTACCTCGGCGTGATCCTCCAGCGCAGCGGCGTCGGCGGCGATTCCCGGATACCCGTTCTGGAAAGCTTTGAAATCGATGCGGGGGTGATCGGCCGTCCCTCGCTGGCGCAGGGGTCACAAGAGAGTGTCCACCGTTGGTTTTTCCCCGACGACATCCCGATAGGCTGGCACAATCAACTGGCCACCGAGCCGGGATTGCTCCTGAAATATCAGCGCCTCTGGCGGTTGTCGGCCAATGAACAAACGGCGCGTTACGTTGATGTGATCCCGCACGTGGGCGGGGAGTTGGGCAACGTGGAGATCTTTGGGAACCTGGGGGCGACGCTGCGCGTCGGCTGCAATTTACCGGATGATTTCGGCGTCCAGATCATTGATTCGCCCGCGTCGGTCAACGGCGGGATGACGCCGCACATGCCGTGGTTCGGGTTTTATTTGTTTGGCGGTGTGGACGGACGCGCCGTCGCGCATAATCTGTTTCTCGACGGCAATTCGTTTCGCGGCGGGCCGAGCGTGGAGCGCATCCCATGGGTGGCGGACCTGAGTTGCGGGGGAGCGATTCAGATCTTGCGCCACATCGAGTTGAGTTATACGCGCGTCATCCGCACGGCCGAGTTTGTGGGACAGCACGAACCCGACGTTTTCGGTTCGCTCACCGCCAAGGCGGAATTCCCGTTTTGAACGCCTGACAAAACCTCGTCTCAAAGCGCCAGCGTCTCGTGGGAGGAGCATTTTGCTTCGTATGTCTCGCAGACTCGGCTCTGCCCCGATCCGCCTTCGGCCAACGCTTCGGCGGACAAGCCGGTCGCGACAAGAATGTCGCTCCCACAACTCGATTCTCACCGAAGGCGAGTTTTGTTATGGACTCTTAGCCGGAACGATTCAGTTTGAATCGGTAATCCCCCTCACTCGGCGTGGCTGGCACCACGCCGGCCTCTCCCTCGAAGGGGAGAGGCGATCAAAAGGCAGTCGCACCAAATGGTGATGGGCATTCTCGCATGCCGGCAGTCCCCTCTCCCCTTGGGGGAGAGGGTTATGGTGAGGGGTGTGCCGCCGGCGTACTGCATCGTTCCGGCTTAGGTTGGGCCGCTGCGGGATTGTTAATTCCAACGGCCCGGAATCCAGACGTACCCGCGCGGGCGTCTGGCCCAATGGCCCGGTACCCACACCGCGTAAAGATGCGGCGGCACCACCCACCGTCCTCGAATCCAGACCCATCGCCCGCGCCATTCCCAGTGACCCTTGATCCACGCGTACTGCGGACCGGGTGAGGCGACCACGGCTTCGGCCTCGACAGGTGGAGGCGGCGGACTTTCAACGACGGTTGTGCGGTACTCCGTGGCACAACCGCCGACAAGCGTCAAACAAACCGCACCAAGTAACGTTGCTCGTAAACTGTTTGGTCTCATGATTTCCATTGCATGTTTTTCGCGCTCTCTGCCAAACAGGAAACACCGCAATCGGCCAACCGTTGCGCGAGCCACCAGTTACCCTTTCACAACCGAGTCAGGAAGTTCGTTGTGATCTGAACCGTGCTGCGGGAAGTGCTCCGCCAACAGTTTCCCGGCCGTGTGGATTCCGTGCACGATGCCGTCGGTGAATTTTCCATTCTTGAATAGTTCGCCCATTTCGGAAGCGACCTGCTCCCAGAGCGCGTCGCCGCATTTCGCGTGGACGCCCTCGTCGCCGACGACGAAGAAGTTCTGCGATTCGGGCGCGACAAAAATCAAGACGGCGTTACGGTGTTTGGTCTGGTGCATCCCCAGCTTCAGGAAGTGGTGGATGGCCGCGTGCCGCACATCCCGCACCTTGCGGTGACTCACGTAAACCCGAATCTCGCCCGAGATGTGTTTCTCGGCATCGACAATCGCCGCTACCATCCGGTTATGATCAAGCTGACTAAAGAACGCTTTCGTTTTCATTGCCTACCAGCCTCCTCCCGCGCCGCCGCCGCCGAAACTCCCGCCGCCACCTGAAAAGCCGCCGCCACCCGAAAATCCTCCCCCTCCACCACCTGAGAATCCGCCGCCGAAAGATATGAATGGTTCGGTTCCGTAGCGAACCGATCTTCCTCCGCGTGTATAGACTGTCCCGGAGGCCAAAAGGAACCTGTAATAAGTCCAGCCAATCAATCCAAGCAGAAGGAAAACGATGATTGGATCTATCGGCAAACCTTGATGGCGCTTTTCCTCTGCGACGGTGTGGCCCGTTCCTTTGTATTCGCCTTGCGTCGCCTGAAGAATCGCTGTCACACCCGTCCGCAGTCCGCCGTCGTAGTCACCCCTTTGAAAGTACGGCTTGATCTCGTTCTCGATGATGCGTTTGGCCAACGCGTCGGGCAGAGCGCCTTCCAAACCGTAGCCGACCTGCAGATACATCTTCCGATCCTGAATGAACACAAACAAGACCGCGCCGTTGTTCCTGCCCTTTTGCCCGACGCCCCACGATTGGGCGACGCGGACGGTGTAATCCTCGATCGAAGAATCCGACTGCATTGTCGGAAAGACGGCGACGACAACCTGGATGGAAGCCTGTCGCTCGAACTGCTCCAGCTTCCGGTTCAATTCGGCGACCGTGGCCGGTGAGACGACGTGCGCGTCATCGTTGAAGTACGCTTTGGGAGCCGGCGGAATGACTTCCGCCGCCCACGCCGAGAGTGCGCCCATCAGCGCGAGAAACACCCAGAGCGGTTTTGTTTTCATCGCTGGAAGAATCTACTTGGCTGGTGTGCCTTGAAAGTTGAACTCGACCTTCGGCGGCTTCTCCGCGCCAGCCGTGGCAGTGAAATAGGCCTTCTCTTTGAACCCGAACGCGCCGGCGTAGGCCAGTGTCGGAAAACTCTTGATGGCCGTGTTGTATTTCTGCACAACGTCGTTGTAGCGTCCGCGCTCCACGGAGATGCGGTTTTCCGTTCCTTCCAGTTGCGCCTGAAGCTCGAGGAAATTGGAGTTGGCTTTCAGTTCGGGGTAACGCTCCACGACCACCAGCAACCGCGAAAGCGCCGAACTCAACTGCGCCTGCGCTTTTTCGAACTCGGCAAACTTGGCGGGGTCATTCAGCGCGCCGCTCGCGTCCACCTTACCCACCGAAGCGCGCGCCTGCGTGATTTCCACCAGCGTCGATTTCTCGAAGTTTGCCGCGCCTGAAACGGTGGCGACAAGGTTGGGGATCAAATCGGCGCGCCGCTGATAAACGTTCTGCACCTGCGCCCACTGTTTCTCCACTTCCTGCTGCAGGCTGACGAGACGGTTGTAGCCGCAGCCCTGGACCAACGCCACCACTACGAGCATTCCGACAATCATCCGTGTCCGCATGGTTACCTCACTGGGTTGACTGATGCGCCCAAGCATAGCGGGCTTCGGACGCTTTTCAATCTAACTCCGATGCCGCCTCCACTCCTCCTTGTGACCGAAACCGAGGCGATTGTCGATCAAACGCATCCACTCGGGCTCGATGCAGCACATCGCGGTCTTCGCCAACTCCGCCGTCAACGTCGCATTGCCCTGCAGCAAGAAGGGAAAACGCGCTGTGTAAATCTCCCATGCTCGTCGTCGTTGCTCACCCGCCAGTTGCCAACACCGACCGCGAAACTGGACACCCGTTATTTCGTGCCATTGTTGGCGATCAAGTTGAATGGCGCCAGCCACCGTGCCATTGGCAAGCATCGCCTGACCGTGATGGGTTGCCGGATCGGTCACCACATAGAAACGCAAATCCTCATCCACAGCGTAGAAAAGCGCAGCGGCATAAGGGCTTCCATCGCTATCCACGACTGCAAGTGTGAGTACTCTGTGCTCGCGAAGAAAGGTTAACAGGCGCTCTTTCACTCGATCCACTTGGGCATATCCTACTCAATCGGCCAAGAAATAGCGATTTCCAAGCCTCTGCGAGGGTTTATTGAACCCAAAACGCCTCCACTGCATCTAATCCTGTGATGGTCGAGGCGAGAACGATAGTTCATCGCCAGCAAATTCATCAGTGAGGCAACGCAAGCCATGGTTATAGACCGAGAACACGAAAGCGGCAACGCCATACAACTTTATTTGCGCGAGATCGGGCAAACACCGCTGTTGACTCCCGAAGAAGAGATCAACCTTGCGGCGCGGGTCAAACGCGGCGACAAGAGAGCGCGCGCCCGGATGATCAAGGCCAACCTGCGTCTCGTGGTCAAGATTTCCCACGACTACGAGAATCTCGGGTTGCCTCTGCTCGACCTCATCAGCGAAGGCAACATCGGTCTGATGAAGGCTGTCGAGCGCTTTGACCCGAAGAAGGGTGCGAAGCTGTCGACCTACGCGGCTTGGTGGATCAAGCAATCCATCCGGCGCGCGTTGTCGAACCAATCCAAGACGATTCGTCTGCCCGTCCATGTGGTTGACAAGATGCAGAAGATGAACCGCCTCAGCCTCACGCTGTTCGAGAAACTCGGACGCGAGCCCACCGATGCGGAATTGGCGGACAAGCTCGACCTCGCGCCTGCCAAGGTTGCTCATCTTCGCACGATCGGCATTCGCCCCGCCAGCCTCGACGCCGCGATCGGCGACGACGGCGACAATCGCTTCAGCGACATCATCGAAGACACCGAGGCGATGACGCCCTTTGAACTGCTCAAGGCCAAGACAATGCGGCAGGGAATCCGCCAACAACTGCAGCACCTGAGCCCGCGCGAAGCCAAAATCCTCACCCTGCGGTACGGGCTGAACGGTCAAGAACCGCAAACTCTCGATGTCGTCGGCAAGAAGTTCAAGATCACCCGCGAACGAGTGCGCCAGATCCAGGAGATTGCATTGACCAAACTGCGCCGTCTCGTCGAGAAGCAGGATCGTCCCGCTCTGATCCATCAATCCTGATCTTCGAGCGCCACCGCGCCCGCGAAGTGGGTGCGTTTGTACGGTGCTCATCCGTTTGGTACTCCACGATTGGGCGCCACCGCGCCCGCGAAGTGGGTGCGTTTGTACGTCGTGGCGAAGAATCCGCGCCAGCGTTAGGCGGTGGTGGCATTCGGGAAAGCCTGCACGAGCGGCTTTGGCAAGATCGAGGAGGCCAAGGACGCCAAAGTTGACATCGAAGGCAGGGACGGCAAATACGCAGTGAAAGTGGACGGCGACAGCCTCCCCTTCCCCTCACCTCGATCCTCTCCCCGCAAGCGGGGAGAGGAGAAGGTCTCAAGACCAGTGGCCCCCCATCAGTCCCGTCTCCCTTTCGGAGGGAGAGGGTAAGGGTGAGGGTTCTGCCGTTTCATCGCAACAAGCTCCTCCGCTGCCGGCCGTCCATCTTTTTCGTGCTTGTCAGCGCCGGCTCCGTTTGCTAGCATTTCGCGCGTAAACGGAGAAGCGCTCATGCCGACATCTTTGGCCAACCGCAACAGACCCGCACAAGTGGCGTCTTCTTTTGCGCCATCCCGCGGCTTGGCCATATTCGGCCACAGAAGAATGTACCTCACGCAAAAAACCCAAACGCTCCTTCTCACAGCCGCTGGGTGCGCTCTGGCGATTGTGCTCACGCTCGGTATTCTCAAGCTCATTGATCCAGCACCGGCACACAGCCTGATAATTGGCAAGACCTCCGTGGACACCGCATTAATTGCATTTGTGCTCACTCGGTTACTCCTCATTGCAGCGTATATTCTCTTTGTCATCCTGGGATTCCGCACGCACTGGGGATGGGGACTGGCCAACCTTCTCCTGCCGGTCACCGCTTTATACTTTTCGTTAGCTCATCCAAGGACGGCCAAGATCCCGGCGGTGTTCTGCATCTTTGGATTCACTGCCCTGCTGGTCACAATGCTTTGGGTCAATGCCAGATAAGGGACGCATCGAACCATTCTAATCGTATCGCGAATCTCCTACGGCCCTGTTCGGGGGTCACGGGCATCACATCTAACTATTCTCCAATTCACGCGTGCCTAGCTCCGTCAGCGCGACCAGTCTCTTGTCACCATGCATGGTCGTTCAAGCCGCCACTTCCCGCTCCAACACCACCGCCTTGAACCGTCTCTGAAACAACTGCCCCGGCCGCCCACACCCGGTCAAGTCCAGAATGATGAATAGTTAGACCCGACCCCTCCCAATCCACACTTGGCCTCGAACTGCCGCGGCCCGGTCTGGCGCAAATTCATCCCGTGATGAAGCTGGACGCGGTGAAGTGAGTCGCTCGCACATGCTGTCGAATACGGACATCGCTTGGACCGCGAGCAGGCTCACGGCTACAAATGCCCAACATCTGCGAACCGTTCCGGTGGTAGTGTCCAGATACGCCTGGCGTCCGTCGGTCGATCGGATCACCGCGCTTGCAGCGTGACGCCGGTGGTTTGCTCGAAGGTGAAGCCGGCGCGTTGTTCGGCAATGAAGACCGCCATGCTGACCATGTCGCCCGACTTGATGCCGGCCAGTTGCTCGGCCAGTTGATCCATCGACTGAAATCCTTCGCCGCCGACGTGCGTGATGACGATGCCACGGCGGAACCCCACCGTTGCGCCGGGACCGCCTTGCTGCACGTCGGAAACCAGCACTCCTTGCATCGGGGGAATCCCCAGCGCGTCCGCCAGCTCACGGGTGAGCGGCTGGATCTGCAACCCGAATCTCTTCCACATCAGATCGGTCGCCGACAACTTCGGGAGCGCGGCCAGTTTCACTTCGAAATTGCGCAGCTTGCCGCCGCGGTCAACGGCGAACCGCACGGCATCACCCGCTTTCTTGCGCAGGAAGTGCCGCAACAACGGCAGTACGTCGGCGTAGGGTGAATCGTCCACCGCCACGACCTTGTCGCGCGCGGCCAGCCCCGCTTTCGCGGCCGGGCTGTCGGCTTGCACGTCCGTAATCAGAATCTTGCCCGCTTCGCGTTTCAACTGCAGCCCCAGCCACAGGCGCGCGTGTTTTTCCGGCGAGAACCATGCCGCCAGCATGTTCGCCACGCGCCGGGCAGGAATGGCGAAGCCGATTCCTTCCGCTTGCGATAGGATGGCCATGTTGATGCCGACAAGCTGGGCGCGGGTGTTGATGAGCGGGCCGCCCGAATTGCCGGGATTGATCGCCGCGTCCGTCTGCAAAATATCCTCGAACGTCATGCCGCCGGCGTCGTACCGGCGGTTCTTGGCGCTGATGATGCCCTTGGTGACGGTGTGATCCAGCCCGAACGGGTTTCCGATGGCGATGACCGTCTCGCCCAGCAACGGTTCCTGATCGCTGGCGATCTCGACGTACGGCAACGGTTTCTTGGCGTCAATCTTCAGCAGGGCGAGATCGTTCTTTTCGTCGCCGCTGACGTAACGGGCTTGATATTGGGAGCCGTCACTGAGCACGACGTTGATTTTGTCGGCGCGCTGGATGACGTGATAGTTCGTCACGATCCAGCCGTCCTCGTCAACAATCACACCCGAACCGAGGCTCTGACCGGTTTCGCCCTCGGGCCGGCGGGGTTGACCGAAGAATTGTCGCCACAAGTCCTCAAACGGATCCCGATATTGGCGCCGCACCGGCCGCTCGGTGCTGATGTTGACGACGGCAGGCACGACTTTCTGAACGGCGAGCACGACGGGATCGCGCGCCGGATCGGGCGCAGATTCCTCTTCGGGAATCATCGCCAAGGCCGGGGAAACGGCGAGCAGCGAAGAGAGAACCACCGCAAAAAAACGAATTCGCACTTTCATGAAGTGCTAGTATATTGCACGGTAGAGGCAGGATGCAAGCGATGGTAACCACCCGCTACGGTCAGTTGCGCAACCAGCTTATGCGCCGGTCGTTCCCCACCGTGTTCGCGCCCGCCGTGCTGCGCGACGCCGACAGCAATTACGTTCCGATCCCGATCACCGAGCGGCTCGCCCAATGCATCTGGTACGACCAACGGATTCAAACCGATCAACTTCGCACCACCGATGGTCGCACGGTGCGCGTCGTGTTTCCCGGCTGGTGGAACCTGGAAGCAGGCCCGGATTTCCGCCACGCCACAGTGAAAATCGGCGACGAACCAGAGTGCACGGGCGACATCGAGATTCACCTGCGTGCTGAAGACTGGCGCCATCACGGGCACCAACACGATGCGCTTTACAACGACGTCATCCTCCATGTCGTTCTCTGGGAAGCAGGCAGTCACACCCACACCCTGACGCGCGCCGGCGAGACGCTGCCGCAACTGGTGCTGCAACACCACCTCGCGGCCCCGCTGGAAACGCTCTACGACGAAATCGATCTCGACGCTTATCCTTACGGCGCCGGCCAACACGGCAACAGTTGTGCCGACGTGGTGACCAGTTTGTCGGAGACGGTCATCGGTGCGTTACTGGACGCCGCCGGTGACGAACGCTTTGCCATCAAAACGCGGAAGTTTTCGCGCTGGATTCATCGCGTCGGCGCGGAACAAGCATTTTACGAAGGCTGGATGGAGGCGCTCGGCTACAAGGCCAACAAGGCCGCCTTCCACCTGCTCGCGCAACGCGTGCCGCTGGCGGAGTTGAGCGAGATGATCTGTAGGAGCGCCCTTCGGGGCGCGACCGCCAACCCATCGTGCTTGGAAAGGCGCTCCCACGGCAGGGATTTGGCCGCGATCCTTTTCGGCGTGGCGAATTTTCTGCCAACCGCTGCGCCGGCCACCCGCGATGCCGCCAGCAAGCAATACGTCAAACGGCTCTGGAGCACGTGGTGGAAACTGCGGCCCGAGTTCGAAGAGAGGATCCTGTCCGCCACCGCGTGGAAACTTCACGGCATTCGTCCGGCCAATCACCCGCACCGTCGGCTCGGCGCCGCCATCGCGTTGCTGAAGAAACACCAGAACCTGCTGGAGAAAGTCACGGGCGCAATCGAGAGCGACGGCGATCCGTCGAAATTGTTCCTGCAAGTGCGCGATGCGTATTGGAGTCGTCACTTCACGCTTGGCGGCAAAACACAGCCGCGCGAAGCGGAACTCATCGGCGAGAGCCGCGCCCAGGAGATTGTCGCCAACGTCGTGCTCCCCTTCGTCGCCGCGCTGGCGGAAAGCGAAGACGATCATAAGCTTCACGACAGGGTCGAGGCTCGCTACGCCGCGTTGCGATCCATGCCAGGCAACAGCCTCCTGCGGCTGGCGGCTCACCAACTCTTCGACGGCACGTCCACGATGCTGCCGTTGATCAACACCGCCCGCCGCCAGCAAGGCCTGACGCAGATCTTTCAGGACTTCTGCCTCAACGACAAATCCGCCTGCCACCAATGCCAGTTTCCGGAACTCGCGAAACGGTGGGCAACCGAGGTCCGCTCCCTGTAGGATAGGCGTCTCGCCTGTCCCGTGTCTTCCGGTGATTGCTTGGACAGGTGGGACGCCTGTCCTACGACTGCGCCGTTTCACTTCGGCGGGTTCTTCATCTCCTTGAACACGAGAGAGGCGGAATTGAGGCAGCAACGCAGGCCGGTCGGCGGCGGGCCGTCTCCGAAAACGTGGCCGAGGTGGGCACCGCAAAGCGCGCACAAGACCTCCGTGCGTCGCATTCCGCGGCCGAGGTCGAGTTGCGTCACGACGTTCTCCACGGCGATCGGTTTGAAGAAGCTGGGCCAGCCGGTGCCCGAATCGAACTTCGCCGCCGACGTAAACAGCGGCAGACCGCAGCAGACGCAAACATAAACGCCGGACTTGTGGTTGTCGTAGAACGCCCCGCAGAACGCTGGCTCGGTCCCCTTGCCGCGAGCAATGGCGTACTGCTCGGCGGCGAGTTGCCTGCGCCATTCGGCGTCCGATTTGATCACCTTCGGCACGCGCGTCTTGGGCAGAAGTTCGCCGTCGTCGTTGAGGAAACGAACTTCAACCTCTGTAGTTTGATCTGTCTTCATGGAATTTCCAGAGCCTCCGCTTTGCTCGCCTGTGTTGGCCGACAACAGCGCCCGCAGGCCGACGCCTCCTAACAACAAACAGCCCGTGATCAGAACGAGCGACAGAGCTTCCTTTTTCGTCATGCGACACTACTCCTTGAGATGAAGTTTCCGCAGCTTCGGTGCGATGACGATCTGGCAGTATGGGTTGCGGTCCTTGTTCAGTCGGTAATAATCCTGGTGATAGTCCTCCGCCGGGTAAAACTCGCCCGCCTTGGTGATCTCCGTGACGATGGGCTTGGTAAACTCCTTGGCTGCTTCGGCCTTTGATTTGTCGGCCACCGCCTTCTGCGCGTCGGTATAATAGAAAATCGCGTAGCGATACTGCGTGCCGACGTCGTTCCCTTGCCGATTGAGCGAAGTCGGATCGTGAATCTCCCAGAAGACATCGAGGATCTTTTCGAGCGCGATCTGTTTGGGATTATAAACCACCCGCGCGACCTCCGCGTGCCCCGTGTCGCCGGTGCAGACCATCTCGTAGGTGGGATTCTTGACGTGTCCGCCCATGTAGCCGGACATAACCGAAATCACGCCGGGAATTTGCTGGAACACCGCCTCCGTGCACCAGAAACAACCGGCCCCGAGCACGATGACTTCCGCGCCTTCAGGAACGGGTTTCACAGACGCCATTTGATTTGTTTCCACAGCGTCCGCCGTCAGACCAATCCACGCGCAGCAACCAAAAACGACCGCGACCAAAATCCCCGCGCCAATTCCAGCAAACCGCTTCACGCTTCTTTGGATGGCGGAAAGCCGGGAAACGTTTCAACGACACGCCCGCACCGGCGTTTCACTTCCCCGAGCTTGCCGGGGACTGTGCCTTTTCCGCTGGTTGCGGCGGCGGAATATCGTGCAACTGCTTCTTCAGTTCTTCCTCTCCGGCCGGCGTGAACGCGCGAATCTGGCGGTCTTTGATCGGCGCCTTCGTGTGGATGAGACCTAATTGTTCTTGCGGCGGCACCTTGTCGGGGAGCACGGCGCGTTTGGCCGTGAAATTCTGTTGCGGCAACGTCTTCATTTGAACGTCCGAAAGATTCAGCAACCTCAGTTCCACGTCCGACAAGTTCACGCCGTTGAAGTGCGCATTCTTGTCGGACAACGATGAACGAGTGGTCTGCCGCATTCCTGTAGAGATCGTCCTGAGATTCACATTACCGAAGTTGACGCTCTTGTTGTTGATGTCGTCAGCCCGCTTGCCGGGATCGAGCGGTTTGAGGATCTGCGCGGCGGCGCTGACGGAGAACGCCGCGACGAGAACCGCGCCATAAAGTAAATGCTTCATACGGCCGACTTCAACTATGGTTCAACCACCAGATAACGGCCAACGCGGTGACGCACAGGCCGACCAGCGCAAGCCACGACAGGCCAAAGCGACCTTTGCGGTACGGCGTGGACGGTTCATCATCCGCTCCCGTGGAGGACGAGGCGCTTTGGACCAAGGCGCCTGCGTGATCACGGCGCAGTTTTTTCATTTCCTCGTTAACCTGCTCGGCGAAGCGCTGATGACCCTCGATCGCTTTCCGCCGCACCCTTTCCAATTCGTCAGCGAGATCTTCGTTTTCACGGGTCAATCCCGCCAGTTGCGATTCCAGTTCCTTGGTCTTCTCAAGATGCCCTTGCGCCTCGGTCAACTGTGCCCGCAACCATTCCAGTTCCGCGGAGTCGCCCGCAGCCAGAGCAATCTCCCGCCCGGCTCCCTCCAGTGAAATCGATTTCTGTATCTGCCGACGGGCGTCGGCCACCTCGCCCTGAACTTTTTCCAGTGCGGCGTGGGCTTCGGTCAATTCCGCCTTTAGTCGCGTAACAGCGACTGGATCACGGTTGGATAACTCCTCCTCCATTTTAACAATCTTAAGCTGCAACGTCGAGACCTCCGCCAACAAAGCGCTGTTACGACGGGTCAACTCCGACGTCCGCTGGGCGCGCTGTTCTGTGGCCGCGTCAGCCCCCCTCCAGCGCGTCAGTTCTGCATCGCGCTCCGTCAACGCTTGCCGTGCTTGCACCACTAGCCGGCTCGCTTCCGCCAAGCGGGCCGATAATTCGGTTTTCTGCCGCGTGAGTTCCTCGGCCTGTTGCTGGCTCCGCGTGAGGTCCTGTTTCTGCGCCCGCGCTTTGACCAGCTCTGCCTCCAACGACTCAACTCGTCCGGCAGCTTGGGTCAGTTCGGAGTCCAATTTGGCGACTGCTGCTTCCCTCTGTGCCACCAAACGCTGGAGTTTCTCCGT
Source organism: Verrucomicrobiia bacterium (assembly GCA_050013395.1). Lineage (GTDB taxonomy): Bacteria > Verrucomicrobiota > Verrucomicrobiia > Palsa-1439 > Palsa-1439 > JBEKZD01. Next base: position 12,166 of record JBEKFI010000066.1, read on the forward strand.
CTGCTTAACCTTGGCAGCTAATGCGGAGGACAGCTCCTCGTTCTGTCGGGTCAACACGGGCAAAGGACCCGCAGTTTGTTCGGTGGCAGCCAGGGTCTTCTGGGTTGTTTCCAGCTCCGTGGCCAGTCGTTGCCGGTCAGCTTCCGCCTCGGCGAGCCGTTCCTGTGTGGCCGTTCTCTGCTTGGTCGCTTCCGCCAAGCGGGCCGATAATTCGGTTTTCTGCCGCGTGAGTTCCTCGGCCTGTTGCTGGCTCCGCGTGAGGTCCTGTTTCTGCGCCCGCGCTTTGACCAGCTCCGCCTCCAACGACTCAACCCGTGCGGCGGCTTGAGCCAGTTCAGAGTTCAACCTGGCGACTGCTGTCTCCCGCCCGGCAAGCAGTTGCCTGAGGTCTCCCACCTCCTCGTTTCTGACGGCCAATTCCGCGGAAAGGCTCTCGGTCTTCTGCGTCAACTCCACGCATCGGGTCGCATTCTGTTCGGCAGACGCGTCGGCCAGTTCGCTCGTCAGTTGTTTGACCCGACTGGTGGCTTGTGCCAGTTGTTCTTCCAGCCGCTTCCGTTCTGCCGCAGTTCGCGTGTTGGCCAATTGTTCCGCTTCGGCGACTTGCCGCTGGGCCCCGGCCAGTTGCTGGTGCATCGTGGACAATTCGGCCGTAAGACCTTCCTGCTGTCGTGTCAGTTCAGCCAGTCGCGCCGCATCGGGTGATTCGGTGGCGGGGATGGATTCATAAAGAAACTCGGTCCCGCCAAACCGAACCCGGTCGCCGGGTTTCAGCGGTGTTTCCTTGGCGGGCTGATCGTTGACGAAGCTGCCGTTGGACGAGCCGAGGTCACGAAGGACATAATCGCCACCGTTACGGACAAGAACGGCGTGGTGCCTCGAGACGAACGTATCGTCCAGTAGGATGGCGTTGTCGTCTTCGCGGCCCACGCCAACACTTTCGGCCGTCAACGGCACCGCAGCATGCTTGGGTCCGCCCGACAAGATGATCAGTCGCAACATGGATTCAGCCCTTGCACCACCAGCCAATCTGCAATGTATAGTTTGCCCCGAATCCCGCGCCTAGTCAAACACCAAGCCATTCCCTGACAAGGGGCTTTATATACAAAGTTACCCTTGACCACGAATGGCGATTCGAGCAGCAAAATCGTTTTTTGTCGGGCTGAACCGCCGGGGAGGCCCATCCGATGCGGATGGGTTAAACAGGAGACGCCCGACCCCTAAGCCCAGCTTAGAAGTTTTGGTGCAACAATTGACGCTGCAATCGCAGAAGTCCGAAGTTTTCGACATATACGTCAGAGACGCAGGGTGAACGTGGAGTCCAAATGATTGTCTTTTATTATCTGCCTAACAATCCGGTCTGAGGTAGTCCGAACGACGAAATTTCATACGGCTGTCGATCCGCGAGGTTGCCACACCATCACGGCACCCCCCGCAGGTCTGTCTAAGACACCCCGCGCAACCGCTCTTGAACGCCAGAGGACAAGGCTAAACACGGGCGCACTTGTTATGCCTTCGTGTTATGCTTTTGGGATCACCAATAGAAAACCCCTGCTTTTACAGGGTTTTTTGAGTTGGTGCGGACGAGAGGAGTTGAACCTCCACGACCTTGCGGTCACAGCCTCCTGAGGGCTGCGCGTCTGCCAGTTCCGCCACGTCCGCGCAACTTTGGCGTCGGCAATATAGCCAGCCGCTCCACACATGGCAACGGGAAACCGCCACCGCTCTTCAGTCGGTTCCGCCAAACTTGCCCGCAACCTGCACCAGCTTGTAGCGAATCTTCACGCCGCGCGCGCATGGGTTGAATCGCTGCGCCCCACCGTCAGCACCACCGACCAATGCGTCGTAACGAAAACCGCCCGGTGCGGAGCGGGCGCGTTTGGCGGCGTCGAAGATGATCCCGTCTGAGTCGTCGTGCTCACCGCCGCCGAGTGTAATCCCGCGCCCGCCCGGCGCAAGCCTGCATCAGAGACTTTCCGAGCTCAGCCAGTAGCGCGGGCGTCTCGCCCGTGTCGTCCGGCATCCCCAAAAAGCAACGGGCGGGACGTCCGCGTTACCGTGGCACGACTTGTCGCGGTGGTAGCATCGAAATGCGCTCACTGGCACTACGATGCATGTCGGCTTGAGTTGCTACTTTTCCGGCACCTCGATCATGTCGCCGCCTCCCAGCCAAGCTCGCCAAACAGCGAGATGGCCGGTTGCTCGATCAAGGCATCTTCGGAATATGAATCAACTTTCACTGGTGAGCAGATAGAAACAGCTTTGCGCCAATGCTGGTGACCGCAGCCAAGGCCACGAAGGCGAGCCCACGCAGGAACATCGCCTCTGCCACAGTCAAGAAGTTAGATTTTCGCAGTAATGACGCCTCATTCCACTTTGCCTGCGCTATGGTAACAACGACTCCCTCTCGCTTAACTTTCCCAGCCGCCTTTAACAGAACCAAAAAGGACTCAGCCGATGGAAGCGCAAAAGCCTCACATCGTCTGACCTTAACACCGTAGTACGCAGCCATCAGAAGCGAGATAAGCCCCACGAGATAGGCAATGCTTGCGACATACGCCCAGAAGCCAGAAAGCTTCCAATCGCCGGCAAAAAGGGTAGGAACTATTGTGATGATACTTATGGTGACGCCTATTTCCGAAAAGAACGAGGTAGCCTTGTCCTCAAGTGTGTCTTTACGGGCCGACTCTGAATCCTGAACACACTTAGCCAGCGCATCCAAGGCTCCCTCATCCACTCCCTCGGGTATCACGGCTCGGATTTCGGCAAGACTGGTTTCCCATCCGTCCTTGTGAGCCTTTTTGTCAAGCACATGATTCGCAAAACAGGCTTCGTAGGGTGGCCAAATGAAGAAAGCCAATTTTCTCCAGCATAATACCTTCATGTAATCTCCTTCCCAGTATCGTAATGAATCATAAGGTCACACAGCGCCTCCGCGATGGGGATCCCCGTCGGTTTCTGAAGCCAACCCCACTCACCATTAGGATTTATTTCAAGGAAGATGAATTCCCCGTGGTGCTCCACCAGATCGATCGCACCGAAAAGCAAGCCTGAGTCCCTGACGTATGATCGAGCAGAAGTTCCATCAGACGTGCTGTCAGGAATTTCGTGCCGTAATCTTGATACTTGGCGAGTAGATTCTCTATGAGAACAATCACCTTCTTAAATGGCTCGTTGTTTCGACCTAACTGCGCGGCTATTTGCAGAGCGCGGTCAATTGCGTTGGTACAGCGCACCCATTCCCTCAGCTTCTTGATTGTCGCGCCCAACTCAATGTAAGCATCCACAGCAAGCCTAGCCATCTCGTGGTCGCGCTTCTTAACCCAGAGCACGTCAGCGAATCTTCCTCTGAGTGCTGGGTCTTTCGTAGATGGCGCTAGTTGCCGAAACACCTCCAGATGATTTTCCGTGAAGTCGTCAAGAATTGGCGAGCGGCCATTTGGGCTCTGCCACATCGGACCGAATGGATCATCAGGAGAATCAAACTTGGGAGCGAGACTCGCTATTGCCCCAAGTAATGTATAAATCTGCTTCCCACGCTCATCGTTCGCCTTACCGCATTCCTCAGCTTGATGATAGAAATGGTCGACATAGAGATCGCACTCTTGCTGGCTCGCCTTAAGGATGACGTCTTGCCATTGATACGCGTCAAAGTCTTCCTTGGTTACGGTGAAATTTAGAGGCGTCATGTGTTCGTCTCAACGCCGAGTTCGGTAACATCCACCTCGCCCGAAATCAGCTTCGGCAACAGCAGGTCGCGCGTGCGGCGCAGGTTGGCGAACCGGGCCACTTCCGGCGGGTGCAACACCCCGCGCGTGTGGTAGTCGGTCTTGCCGATGGTGCGGCGACTCGGACGGTCGGCCCGGCGGCCTGCTCGCATGTCGCTTACGGAGTCCGACCCTACCAACGACTGCGGCCGCGACGGAGCGCGACCCTCCAATTCCTGCTGGGCGTGAGTGAACTTATGGTCGGCGTAGCGGAGGAAGATGAGGCCCAGAACGGGCGTGGAATACTCCGACGACTTCAGTTTGGAATTGGCCCGCAGCTCATCCGCCGCATCCCACAACCTCTTCTCAATCTCGGTGTGATTGCCTGCCATGTAACACCTCGCCTGACGCCACAGATTAGCAGAAAAGCAGACCGTCCGGCAAGCCCCTCACCTCAATCCTCTCCCCCGTGGGGCGAGGTGACTCACTGCCTGAGGCGCACGACGCGCCAAGGTCAACCCGTCTATAGATTGTCGGTGAACTCTTCCACCGTGATGCCGGCTTGGCGCAGGATGCTTTGCAGCGTTTTGGGCACGAGCGTCCGGTGGTGGGGAACAGTGACGTGACGCGCGCCCTTGCTCATGCGGATGTGCTCACCTGTTGGCGAACAGCCTGGCCTGTTGACGGCCGCGCTCTTATTTCTCTGCCGGACTTTGTCGAATGCTGATGCTGCCGTTGACGGCGCTGGCCTTGACGCGGGCGCTGCCGTTGCCGAGCGCGCTCGACCCGGAG
>JBEKFI010000067.1:0-16590 GCA_050013395.1 Verrucomicrobiia bacterium
CTGGATCGCGGGCGCTGGATGTCACTTTTGGATGGATTAAGACTCGTTTGTGTGCCAGATTTCCAGCAATGCAAAAGTGCGGTCTTGGTTTCTGGCTTGAAGTTGTATTCTCGCTGCCGGCAGCGGCTCGAAAAACATCGGAGGCTGTAGCGCTATGAAACGAAGTGACGGATGTCTTACCGACGCCCAATTCCGGGCGGAATTGAGCCGGTGCGAATACTGCGAGGAGAAGCCGTGCAAGGAGGCATGCCCGGCCGACTGTTCGCCCGCGGACTTCATCATGGCAGCGAAGGTGGGCGATCGGCCGGATTTTAGGCGAGCCGCGGCGCTCATCATGGGGAATAACCCTCTGGGCGGCGTGTGCGGTGTTGTCTGCCCCGACCGACATTGCATGAAGGCCTGCGTCCACCGCACATTCGACTCCGCAGTGAACATCCCTGCCGTGCAGGCGACAATCATTGAGCGAGCGAAGATGCTTGGCGCGATGCCAGAGTTTGCGAAACCCGCGCCAAATGGAAAGAAGGTTGCCATTTTTGGTGCCGGCCCTGCGGGTCTCGGGGCTGCCGCATTGCTGGCGCAGAAGGGCTATGCGGTCGACCTGTTCGACGGAACGAAGCAGCCCGGCGGGATGTGCAACCTCATCCCGAAATCAAGGCTGTCCCCGAAAGTACTGAGAACCGACATCGATTTTCTGCTGTCGCTCGGGAAGATTTCCATCAAGAAGGGTAAATGGTCACGAGCGAGAAAAGGCTCGTATGATGCCTTCCTCGTCGCCACCGGCCTCGACGAGCCGTTTATTCCAGCGATGAAAGGAAGCGAAGCAGCCGTCGATTGGATGAAGTATCTAGATAATCCAGCCAGATTTCGGGTGAGGGGGAAACGTGTGGCGGTCATTGGCGGCGGCGCGGTGGCGCTTGACTGCGCAGAGGAGGCGGTGGCGCGCGGTGCGAGAAGCGTGGAGATGTTCGCACTCGAAACCTGGTCGGAAATGCCGCTAACTGCAAAAGAACGACACTCAATCCAAGAGTCTGGTATTGCTGCCACTGGCCGGGTGAGAGTCACGGAAATCCTTAAAAAAGGTAAACGCGTCACCGGGTTGAAGACGATCAAGGTCGTGTTACCGCGCGGCAAGAAGTTTCATCCAAGAAACGTCATCGATCTGAAGGGTACAGAACAGACTCGCCCTGACGTGGATTGCGTAATCGTTGCGGCAGGTGCGCGATCCTCTATCGAGAGGGTGAATTCGAAAGGCGTTTTCTACGCTGGGGACATGGTGAATGGTCCGACCACCGTGGTCGAGGCCGTTTCAGTCGGCAAGAACGCCGCGCTGGACATCGATGCGTTTGTGTTCGGTCGCTCCTCCAAGCGGAGCAGATCAGACAACGGCCGGGCGACCAAGAGCCGCGCAGTGTTGCCCGGGCGCGTGATGCTTCCAGTTTCGCTCACAGCCGATTTCTTCGGACGTGAGATTCTCTCACCATTCCTGCTCTCTGCGGCACCGCCGTCCGACGGCTACAAGCAGATGAAGAAAGCGTACGAGGCGGGTTGGGCTGGCGGCACCATGAAGACCGCGTTCGACAATGTTCCGATTCATATTCCGTCGGAATACATGTTTGCGTTCTCCAGATCGACGTACGCGAATTGCGACAACGTGTCCGGCCATCCGCTGAATCGCGTCTGTAAGGAAGTCGAACGACTCCGACGGGAATACCCTGACCGCTTGACTGCCGCCTCGACAGGCGGCCCCATGACGGGCGATGACGAGCACGACTGTGCCGCTTGGCAATCCAACACGCAGAAGCTTGAAGCCGCTGGTGCCATGGGAATCGAGTACAGCCTATCCTGTCCACAGGGCGGAGATGGCACAAAGGGTGACATTGTCTCGCAGGACGCTGAGTTGACCGCGAAGATCATCGGTTGGATAATGGAAATCGGAAATGCCGACGTCCCGAAGCTTTTCAAGCTAACGGCTGCCGTAACGTCCATCTATCCCATCATGAGCGCCATCAAACAGGTCTTTGCGCGATACCCCAACAAGAAAGCTGGAGTTACGCTCGCCAACACGTTTCCGACGCTTGCGTTCCGGAAAGGTGACAAAACGTCGTGGGAGGAAGGAATCGTCGTTGGAATGAGCGGTGAAGGTGTTCTTCCCATTTCTAACCTGACCCTCGCCAATGTCTCACGACTGGGTGTGGCGGTCTCAGGTAACGGTGGTCCGATGGACTACAAAGCAGCAGCAAACTTCCTGGCGCTCGGTGCGAGGACCGTGCAATTCTGTACAATCGTGATGAAGTACGGCTACGGGATCGTTGATGAGCTTTACTCAGGCTTGAGTTACCTGATGCAAGAGCGCGGCATCAAGTCGGTAAGCGAGCTCATCGGTTGTGCGCTGCCTGCGCCGATCACTGGCTTTATGGAACTGTCGCCGGTTAAGAAAGTCTCCGACGTCCATGCTGAGCTATGTCAGCATTGCGGCAACTGCGCGCGTTGTCCTTACCTTGCCATCGAGCTTGACTCGAAGAACGTGCCGGTTACAGATCCTGCACGCTGTATCGGCTGCTCAATCTGCGTCCAGAAGTGCTTCTCCGGCGCGTTGTACATGCGGAAGCGGACCAGACAAGAACTTGCAATACTTAATGAGGCTTAACATGACGCTTCTCATCAAGAATGGCATCACCATCACGCTCGGCGAAAACAACCGGGTGCTCTATGACCACAGCATACTGTGCGATGGCGGGTTGATCAAAACGATCGCTCCGGCGAAATCATTTAACGGCTCGTATGACGCGGTAATCGATGCAGCGGGCAAGGTTGTGATGCCCGGATTCATCAACGTGCACATGCACTTCTACTCGACGATGGCGCGCGGGTTTGGCAAGGTGGCTCCATCAAAGGATTTCAACGAGGTTCTCCAGAATCTCTGGTGGAAGCTGGACAAGAAGCTGACGCTGGAGGATTCCTACTATAGTGCCCTGATTCCTCTCATCGACGCCGTCAGGCATGGCACCACAACGTTCATCGATCACCATGCCAGCCCGTTTGCGGTGCGCGGGTCGTTGGGAAGAATTGCTGATGCCGTCAGAGAGGTCGGGCTTCGCGCTTCGTTATGCTACGAAGTATCTGACCGGGACGGCCAAGTGATCGCGGACGACGGGTTGAAGGAAAACGCTGACTTCATCGCTCAGTGTAAGAAAGATGGAGACAATCAGATCAACGGGTTGTTCGGCCTCCACGCGTCGTTCACCATAGGCGACAGAACGATGGAAAAAGCTGCCGCCCTTGGGAAAGAACTCGGCGTAGGGTTTCACGTCCACGCGGCGGAAGCGAAATCTGACCAGGAGCATTGCAAGAAACAGCACAAGATGCGTGTGATCGAGCGATTCAATAAGTTCGGGATTCTTGGTCCGAAGACCATCACTGCGCACTGCGTTCACGTGAACGAGCACGAGATGGAACTGCTTGCGGAAACGGACACGGTGGTTGCGCACAACCCGCAGTCCAACATGAACAACGCGGTCGGCGTCGCGGACATCATTTCCATGAGCAAGGCCGGCATCCTGTTGGGGCTGGGCACGGACGCCATGACGACCAACATGCTGGAAGAACTGCGCGTGGCACTTTGGGCGCAGCATTTGTCGCAGGCGAATCCCTCCGTCGGGTTTTCGGAAGTCGTTAACGCGTTGTTCGTCAACAATCCCAGGATCGCCACGAGGATTTTTGGTCTTGGTCTGGGCGAACTCCGCGAGGGCGGCGTGGCCGACGTTGCGATCATCGATTACGATCCGCCCACGCCGTTGATGTCCGGCAATTGTCTCGGTCACTTGGTGTTTGGGATTTCGCAGAGCGTGGTGGATACCACCATCGTTGGCGGGAGAGTCCTGATGGAGAACCGGCAACTCAAGCTGGACATCGACGAACCGCGGGTCAATGCTCGGGCGCGCGAACTGGCCGCGGAATTGTGGGAGAAGCTATAAGTCAGACAGCAACGGTGTATCGGGCAATCCAGAAACGGGCCAATGAGCATGAGGGCGAGACGGTGCGGTTTCTCGCCGACCTTGTGCGGACTCCGTCTTTTTCGATGAAGGAAAGCGCGGTCGCGTTCCACACCGCGTTCGTGGCGTGATTGAACGGCAAGGTCTAAATGGTCGAATTCGTTTACCAATGCAGCAACTGCGGGAAGCGCTATCAGCGGGATGAGGTGCGCTATCTCTGCCCGGACTGCGCGAAGCAGTATCGCCCGGGCATCCCGCTCGTTGGCGTGCTTACGGCGGAATTTGACTACGACGCCATTCGGAAACAATTCAAGCAGACCAAGCCCGACTGGAGTTTGTTTTCAGCCGTGGAGCCGGGATTCTTCCCCCCGTATGCGATGGGGGCGACGCCGTTCTTTCGGTCGGCGGTGCTGGGCGACGCATTCGGCTTTACCAACGTGTGGATCAAGAACGACGGGCTGAATCCCAGCGGTTCGTTGAAGGATCGGGCATCGTTCCTTGTGGTTGCCGAAGCCAACCGGCTCGGCGAGCCAACCATTGTCACCGCCTCGACCGGCAACGCCGCGAGCGCGTTGGCTGCCGTCTGCGCTGCGGCGGGCAAGCGGGCATTGATCTTTGTGCCAGAGAGCGCGCCGAAGGCGAAGCTTGTGCAGATGATCCTCTATGGCGCGAGCGTTGTGCCGGTCAAAGGGACTTACGACGATGCTTTCCGGCTGTCGCTCGAATACACGACGGGCAAAGGCGGGCTGAATCGCAATACCGCGTACCATCCGCTGACCATCGAGGGCAAGAAGACGGTCGGGCTGGAAATCTGGCAGCAGAACGAATGGCGCGCGCCGGAAGCCGTCGTCGTTCCCGTTGGCGACGGCGTGATCATCAGCGGTGTGTACAAGGCGTTCCATGATCTGAAAGCCGCCGGGCTGATTGGCCGGCTGCCGCGCCTTGTCTGCGCGCAAGCCGAGAAGTCCGACGCCATCCATCGCTATATCACCACCGGCAAGTATCAGAACGCCGCGCACCCGGCGACCATCGCGGACTCGATTTCGGTGTCGATCCCGTCCAATGCGCACATGGCGAGAAAAGCCGTGCTCGACAGCGGCGGGTTCTCGGTGACCATTACCGACGGAGAGATTCTGGAAGGCCAGCGCGTCCTGGCCGCGCGGACCGGCGTGTTCGCCGAGCCGGCGGCGGCTGCCGCCGTGGCGGCACTGAAGAAGATTCAGGCGGGCGCGCTGCTCAAGCCGAATGACCAAATCGTCCTGCTTATCACCGGCCACGGCTTGAAGGACGTGGACGCGGCGATGAAAAACATCCGGATGCCCGCGGCGATTGAGCCAACGCTGGCCGCCTTTGAACAAGTCGCCGACCGCCTCGCCTAGAAAGGAGCGTGTTCATGCCGAGGCTAGTATCCAAAAGCAGGCGCAAGGACGGCGACGCGAAGGGCAGGGGCAAAACCAAGATCATCGGCAAGGGAGAGCGCCGAGTCGATGCCATCGGGAAGGTGACCGGACGGGCAAAGTTCGCTGCCGATTACATAGTCGGCCACCAACTCTACGGGAAAGTGCTCCGCTCGAAGTATCCTCATGCGCACATCATACGGATCGACACCTCGAAAGCCGAACTGTTGGCGGGTGTCGAAGCTGTTCTCACGGCACGCGATATTCCCGGCGAGAAGGTCTTCGGAATCGTGGTGAAGAATCAGGCAATCCTGGCTGTGGACAAAGTCCGCTATCTCGGAGACGGCGTGGCACTGGTCGCTGCCAGAACGGAGGAGATCGCTGAAGAAGCAGTTAAGCGGCTCGTTGTTGACTACGAACCGTTGCCCATCGTGAGTGATCCCGAAGATGCGCTCAAGCCGGGCGCACCCAGAATCCACGGCGACAAAAACGCGTTCGTCCATCACAAGGTGCGCAAAGGAGACATCGGGAAAGGATTTGCCCGGGCCGATTTCTTCATCGAGCGGAAGTTCAAAACGCAGTTTGTTGAGCACTCGTACCTCGAGCCGGAGGCGGTTCTTGCCGAACCTGATGAGCACGGCGGAGTGATCGTCACCGGCAGCGTCCAAAATCTTTTCTCCAGCCGACGCTCGGCCGCAGCCGCGCTCAGGCTCGACCTCAACCGGGTTCAGATTGTTCAGGCGACCCTTGGGGGCTCGTTCGGCGGAAAAGATGAAGTCATGACGGCGATGTGTTGCCGCGCCGCGCTGCTGGCCCTCGCGACCGGCAAACCGGTGAAGATGGTCAACTCCCGCGAGGAGTCCATGCTTGAGTCGTACAAGCGGCATCCATACGTCCTCTACTACAGGTGGGGCGCGAAAAATGACGGCTCGATTACGGCTATGGAAATCAAGTGCATCGCGGACGGTGGCGCGTACGCCTCGATGAGTCCGTTCGTTACGTGGAGGTCGGTGGTGCAGGCGACGGGGCCGTACTACTGCGAGAACGTGAAAACTGACGTGTACGCCGTTTACACGAACAACAACTACACCGGTGCCATGCGTGGCTTCGGTTCACCGCAGGTGAATTTTGCCATCGAATTGATGATGGACGAGCTTGCTGAGAAAGTCGGAAAAGATCCGCTGGAGATTAGATTACAGAACGGTTTCAAGTCGGGTGCGGTGACGGCCACCGGACAACGACTCACGCACAACGTGAGCCTGGGAGAAGTGCTGACGAAAGCCGCGGAGGCAGCGAACTTTCAGCCAAATTGGAGGAAATATCGCCGGGCGGCGGACGCTCCGAAGAAGCGCGGCATCGGACTGGCGTGCAGCTACCGCGGCGTGTCGCTTGGCGCGGAAGGTGTGGACGCCGCGGGGACGATTGTTTCGGTGCAGACTGACGGCAGCGTGATCGTTTCCTCCGGCATTACTGATATGGGACAGGGTGCACAAACTCAGATGTCGCAAATCGCCGCCGAAGTGCTCGGCGTTTCCATGGATCGCATTCGCTTCCTCAACACGAACACCAGCCGGGTACCGGACTCGGGACCGACAGTGGCTTCGCGCGGAACGACCATGGGTGGATCGGCGGCCAAGAAAGCGGCGGAAATCGTCCGGGCGACCCTGCTCGAAGTTGCATCCAACATGCTGACAATTGATCAGGAAGAGTGCGAATTTGCTGACAATTACCTCGTCAAGAAAAGTAACGGCAAACGGATGGCGTCGTTTACCGAGGTCGCCGCCGAGTGCTTCCGTCGTGGCAAGCCGATGTATGGCTTTGGCTGGCATAAGGCACCGCCCACCTCCTGGCACGAAAAAGAAGGAAATGGCGAGGCCTACTTCACTTTCGTCTACGGCGCCAATGTGGCGGAAGTGGAAGTCGATACCGAGACCGGGAAGGTTGACGTCATCAATTTCGTCTCCTGTCATGACGTTGGGAAAGCGATCAACCGGAATACGGTGCTCGGGCAGTTTTATGGCGGCGTGGCGATGGGACTCGGCTATGGGTTGCTGGAGGAGTTCGATTTTGAGAGCGCCGTTCCCAGGCAGCTCAACTTCGACGAATACCTGATCCCGACAGCGCTGGACGTTCCGAAGATCCGAGGCATTATCGTCGAAAACGAAGACGTGGCTGGGCCGTTCGGCGCGAAGTCGGTGGGCGAGCCGACGAATGAGATCGCTGCGCCTGCCATCGTGAACGCGATCTACAATGCGACCGGCAGGCGCATTTGCGAGATCCCGGCCACGCTGGAGCGAGTGCTGCTTGGGCACAAGCTGTCGCGGAAAGGCGAGCGAGGCTCGCTCCAGAAGGACCTGATGGCGGGCGACTCGTGCAAGCTTGGACGAGGTGCGCAATGAAGCCTTTTGATTACATCTCCGTTGCGACCATCGCTGAGGCGTGCAGCCTCCTTTCCGAGTATGGTCCCGATGCTTCTGTCCTTGCCGGTGGGACTGATTTATTGATCGAGTTGCGGCGAGCATTAACGAAGTCGCCCAAGGTTCTCCTCGACATCTCCCGCGCGAACGAACTTGGCGGCATCATCGAATCCGACGGCGGCATTCTCATCAGGCCGCTCACGACGCACAGCCAGTTACTGCGTTCGAACGTAGTGCGAACGTTTGCTCCGTTCCTCGTTTCAGCAGCATCGACCATCGGTTCACCGCAAATCAGAAATCGCGGAACCATCGGCGGAAACATCATGAACGCCGCCACGTGCGCTGACACAGTCCCGCCGCTGATCGCTCTTGGCGCAATCGTGACCCTGCAATCGAAGACCGGGCGCCGCGAGATGGATCTGGCAGAACTGTTCGTCAAACCATATCAAACCAAGGCGAGGCCGGATGAACTGCTGACGGCTGTCCACTTCTGCAAGCCGCCATCGAACGCCCGAAGCGCATTCATCAAGCTCGGTCGCCGCAATGCGCTCTCGATTTCTCGACTGAGTGTTGCCGCCATTCTTCAAATTGATGACGACGGAAGAATCGGTGATGCGCGCATCGTTCCCGGCTCGGTCTTCCCGGCGTGGAAACGAGTGACGGACGCCGAGGAGATGCTTGTCGGCGAGAAGCCAGCGGAGAAGCTGTTCGCTGCCGCCGGAAAGAAAGTTTCCGAGCAAATGATAAAAGAGACGGGACGGCGCTGGTCGACGGAGTACAAGGAACCCGTCATTGCCGTGTTGGTGAGGAGAGCGCTGGAGCAATGCGCTCGTGGTTCCACCGCCTCACCCAAACTCACGCCTTCGCCAGAGACGATGGGAAAGCCGTACTCCGTTTCCACGCGGAACCGGAACGGAACAGCGAGACCATCCAAACAATGCGCCATTGTCACGACCATCAACGGGCGCTCCCATACACTCGCGATTCCCGCCCATTGGACGCTGCTCGATCTGCTGCGTGACCAGCTCGGTTTTACTGGCACGAAATGCGGCTGCGAGATTGGCGAGTGTGGTGCGTGCACGGTGCTGCTCGATGGCGAGCCGGTGAACTCCTGTCTTGTTCTCGCACCACAAATCGCCGGGCGACACGTTCTAACCGTGGAGGGACTCATGCAGCACGGCAAGCTCCACCCTTTGCAGGAGTCCTTCATGGACTGCGACGCCGTCCACTGCGGATTCTGCACCCCGGGAATGCTGATGAGCGCAAAAGCACTGCTTGATCTGAATCCACATCCGACCGAAACACAAATCCGAACGGCAATCTCAGGAAATCTCTGCCGCTGCACGGGGTATCAGCAGATTGTGGACGCGATTGAGAAGGCCTCGGTTCATTGCCGTCGCGAAGAAGAAACACGCAGACCAACCGAACTCGCTGCCAACTGAAACCATTCCAACAACATGAAAACCCTTCAAAAACATCTCGCTGAACTTTCGAAACTGAAAGCTAATACTTACGGGAAAGATTTCCTTTTGACGTGGGAGAAAACGGACGACGAAATCCGCGCACTCATGCTCGTCGCCGAATGTCTCTCCGAGTTGCACAAGGCGAAGAAGTCCTTCCGTGTTTTTGACACCGGGCTGGCGATCTCGATTTTCCGCGACAAGTCCACCCGGACACGCTTCAGCTTTGCCTCAGCGGTCAACGCGTTGGGCCTGGGTCTGGCGGAACTTGATGAAGAGAAGTCCCAGATCGCGCACGGGGAAACCGTGCGTGAGACGGCCAACATGATTTCCTTCATGGCCGAGGTGATCGGCATCCGCGACGACATGTATCTCGGCGAAGGCAACGCCTACATGCGCGAGGTCGCTGCTGCGGTGCAAGAGGGGTTCGACAAGGGCGTCCTTCACCAACGACCGAGTGTGCTCAATCTTCAATGCGACATTGATCATCCCACGCAGTCGATGGCGGATTTGGTGCATCTCAAAAGCCGTTTCGGGTCGCTGGGAAAACTGCGCGGGAAGAAAATCGCGCTGACGTGGGCGTACTCGCCGAGCTACGGCAAGCCGCTCTCCGTGCCGCAAGGCATCATCGGCTTGATGACGCGCTTCGGTATGCACGTGTCACTGGCCTACCCGGAAGGCTATGGACTGATCCCCGACGTGATCGAAACTGCAAAAAAAAACAGCGGCAAAAGCGGCGGCCAGTTTGAGGTCGTGTCGAGCATGGAAGAAGTGTTTCGCGATGCCGACGTGGTTTATCCGAAATCGTGGGCGCCGTATGACGTGATGCGGCGCCGCACGCCGCTCCTGAAGAAAGGCGACAAGGACGGGCTTAAGGCGTTGGAGAAAGAGTGTCTGGCGAACAATGAGCAATACAAGAATTGGGAGTGCGACGAGAAGAAGATGAAGCTGACCAAGGCCGGCAACGCGCTCTATATGCACTGCTTGCCAGCCGACATCTCCGGCGTGAGTTGCGAGCGCGGCGAAGTGTCGAGCAAGGTGTTTGAGAAATACCGGCTCGCGACCTATCACGAGGCGAGTTACAAAACATTTGTCATCGCGGCGATGATTCTGATGGCGCGGGTGAAGGATTTCGCGGGCCTGTTGAATAGACTGGCGAAGGATTGATCCCGGATTTCACAGATTCGCTCCGCAAGCCAATGTCATTGACTTACGATGGAGCCGCACGAACAAAGGCTGTTGTCGATGTTGAAGCGACGAAATACGGAGGATCCAATGGGTGAAGGCAGGAATGCAGGCTCTGCGGGTGACCTTTGACGGGCGTTTGAAATCTGGACGCAGTCGAGGGTATGGATGATCCTCTCCGGAGTAAGGAATCCGATCTTGGAGCGAAGGCAAAGGCTGCAGAACCGGCTTGTCAGCATTGTCAGAGGTGATACCATGCCGCTCGTCAGACTGAATGGCCCGCGATGGTCGCGGGGCGTAGGTCATAATGGGAAATGTCGGCTTGACACAGTTTAGTGGAGAGGAAGAATAGAAGAAGCTAAGTACAACTTCTCGCAATTACGCTAAGGAAACGACGCCCACCCCCTGTCTTCGCGGCGCGCCAGAGCGCGGCTTCGACGCGGCGGCGGCTATCCCCTCCAAGGAGGGGAATCGGACGGTATCGCCCCCCCAAGGAGGAGTGGCCGTAGTCGCTGTCGTGTGCGGGATCGGAAGGGGTGGGTACGTCGCGGATACGTGAGCGGATTTATGAAATGGGGCACTGAGGGATAGGGGGAAATGGCGTGAATCAACGTGAATAAAAGCAAAACCTAGTGAAGATTCGCTAAGAAAGAAAAGGAGATACGAACTATGCGTAGTTTTATGGGACGCGACATTCTGTCGCTTAAGGATTTCGAACGCGAAGAGTTCTTTCGCGTGTTCGAAGTTGCGCAGCAGTTGGAACCCATCGCGACAAGCCGCCGCAACAGCGATATGCTGAAAGAGAAGACGCTCGTGACGGCGTTCTATCAGCCAAGCACGCGCACGCGCCTCGCACACGAAGCGGCGATGCATCGCCTCGGTGGTCACGTCACGGGCTTTGCGGACGCGAAGATGACACGCGCGGGCGACTTCTACCAAGAGTCCATCAAGGACACGGTCAAAATGCTGGAATACTATGGCGATGTGATCGTGATGCGCCATTTCCAGCAGGGCGCGCCGCACGAAGCCGCAAAGTGGGCCAGCATCCCCATTATCAACGGCGGCGATGGCTGGGGCGAACATCCCACACAGATTTTGACGGACCTGTATACAGTCCTCCGCGAAAAAGGCCGCATTGACGGCCTGAACTGGCTCGCTGTTGGCGATATGCGAATGCGCACTATGCACTCGCTGGGATACGCGCTGACCCAGTTCGATTGCCCAATCACATTTGTCGGCCCAAAGGGGATGACGCTCACAAAGGAGTTCAAGGAGGAGCTGAAGCAGTATAGTCTGAACTTTTCGGAAGCGGAACATGTCGAGCAGGTCATCGCCAAAGCAGACGTGATTCTGGTCGAGCCCGTCGTCCAACCGGATTACACGAAATCGCGCGATGAGCGCAGCGGCAAGGGCGTGGGCTTGACCCCCGCGAATTACAAGATCACGCGCAAACTCCTGGCGACCAAAGCCAAGCCCGGCGCGATCCTGCTTCATTCGCTGCCGCGCATGGACGAAATTCCCACCGATGTGGACATCACGCGCTGGTCGCGTTACTGGCAGGAGGCGTTCAACGGCGTGGTGATGCGCATGGCTCTGCTGGCGCTGATCCTCGGAGAGATGGAGTGAGAACCACTTGATGTTGTCCAAAATCATCAAACAACTTCACCCGGAGGTCATTAAGAAAACTGCAGCCCGCTGCCGCAAACGCGGCATTCTGCTCCCCACGTTCGAGCAACTGCGGAATCCCAAACTCATCCCCGACTCGATCAAATCGAAGCTCAAAGGGGTCGGGCTTTGGGACGTGAACCCGGCGAACCTGTTCCGCATCACGTGGAAGAACGATTTGAAGTCAGGCCTGTATGGCGGCGTGAATTATCTGGAAATTCCGTCCGCGATCACGGGCGTGCGGGCGCGCATCATCGGTCTGGTGGGACAATACTTTCCGACGGGCGCACACAAGGTCGGCGCGGCGTTCGGGTGCCTGGTGCCGCGTTTGGTAAGCGGCGAATTTGACCCCGAAAAGCACAAATCCGTCTGGCCGTCCACGGGCAATTACTGTCGCGGCGGCGCGTTTGATTGTGCTTTGCTGGATTGCACGGCCATTGCGATTCTCCCGGAGCAAATGTCCCGCGAGCGGTTTGAATGGCTGAAGAAAATCGGCGCAGAGGTCATCGCCACGCCGGGGTGCGAATCGAATGTCAAGGAAATCTACGACAAGTGCTGGGAACTAAGGAAGGACCCACTGAATGTCATCTTCAACCAGTTCGATGAGTTCGGGAATCCGATTTTCCATTACAGCGTCACTGGCCCGGCGCTGGACGAAGCGTTCGCAAAACTCGGCAGCGGTTTGTGCGCAGCGGCTTACATTTCCGCAACGGGTTCTGCCGGGACGATTGCGGCTGGCGACTACCTGAAGAAGAAACATCCGCACTTGAAAATCGTCGCGTCGGAAGCGCTGCAATGCCCGACACTCTTGATGAACGGCTTCGGCGCGCACCGCATCGAAGGCATCGGCGACAAGCACGTGCCGTGGGTTCACAACGTCCGCAACACTGACGCCGTGGCTGCGATTGACGACGAGGATTGCATCAGAGTTCTGCGATTGTTCAACGAGCCAGACGGTCGCAGTTATTTGCGGTCGATCGGGGTTGAGGCGAAGCAGTTCGAGAAGCTTTCCATCCTAGGCATCTCAAGCATCTGCAACCTCCTCGCCGCCATCAAGACAGCCAAATACTTCGAACTCGAGGAGCGGGATGTGATTCTCACCGTGTTCACCGACTCAACCGAGCTTTACAGGTCGCGCTTGGAAGAATTAAGGACTGAGCGGGGCGCGTATTGCACCAACGAAGCAATCAAGGATTTCGCGGGCCCACTGGCGCATCAAGGCGTGGATTACTTCAAGGAACTCACCTACCCGGAGCGCAAAGCCATTCACAACCTGAAATACTTCACGTGGGTCGAGCAGCAGGGTAAGACTTCGCAGGAACTGAATGAGCAATGGCATCCGGATTACTGGCAGGCACTTTTTGAAGACGAAGTCGCCTATTTCGATCAACTCATCGAGGCGTTTAATCAGCAGGTCGGCTCCCGCATCTGAACGGCCCCCCGCTTGCGGCGCCGAACCACGCCCGTTCACGCCGTCAACTCTCGCGCGAGAGAGTCGTAGAGAGTGATGGCTTGGCGCACGTAGGCGCGTTTCTCGGTATAGTTGCTGGGGAAAAAGCTCCCCTTGAACCCGGCTAGGATGACGTTGCGAAACTGGTGCGTTGTGACAGGGAAATTCTCGGCGACCAACTCCAATTCCCGGCACACGCTCGTGTTCGACATTAGCCGGTTGTCAGTGCAGATCGTGACCGACAACCCATATTCGAGCATGTGCAGCAGTGGGTGCCGTTCCACGCTGACGAGTTTCGGGGAGGTTTGCAGATTGCTCGTCAGACAGACCTCGATCGCGATGCGTTGGCTGGCGATGTATTCGGCCAACTGCTCCACGTAGCGTGCCGGATTCCGGATGGACGGATTGTGAATCAGGTCGATCGCAAACAGAAAGGTCCCGTGCCCGATCCGATTGGCGTGGCAGTCGGTGATCGCTTGAAAAATGGATTCCGGACCGTATGCCTCACCGGCGTGCACGGTCTTCTTGAGGAAGTGCCGGTGGGCATATGCGTAGGCGGCCATGTGGTTGGCCGCCGGATAGCCGGCCTCTTCGCCGGCGAGGTCGAAGCCCACCACGGGCAATCCCTGCTCGTCCCGCAACGCGACGGCCTCGCGCGCGATTTCCAGTGAGGCTGCGGCGAACACCTCCTTTTTAGGAGCGCGAGCCGCAGCGCCAAACAGATGCCGGTAGTACTCGCCCATTTGCTCATTGAACGTGCGCAGGGCACACACGATGATGCCAAACTCAAACGGCAGGTCCCGACCGCTGCGCACAGCGTCGCTCTGGTTGTGGCATTTCTGCGCCCGCCGCGCCCCCTCGGCCACGGACCGCACTGCCTGCTCCGCCGTCAGGCCTTCCCGGATGTGGAGCTGAGGCGCAAAGCGAATTTCAACGTAGCGCACCCCCTCCGCGATGTTGTCTTCGGCGAGTTCGCAGGCGACGCGCTCGAGATGCTCGGGCCGGTTGAGCACGGCGCACGTGTACCGGAATCTGTGGAGGTATTCTTGAAGGTTGTCGTACCGTGGTTTGAAAACAGTCTCCTTCAGTCCGGCCTCTTCATACGACGGCAACTCAACCTTCTCCTGACGGGCGAGTTCGATCAATGTACCGAGCCGCAGCGAACCGTCCAAATGCAGGTGCAGATCCGTCTTCGGAATCCGGCGGATGAATTCGCGGGTAATCATCGCGCCATACTATAGGCACCGCCTCGCTCCGGAATCAACGCCAACTACTTCTGAGTTGCCGCGGCGCTCACTCCGTCCTAAATTGTCAACCAAGTGGCATGATCTGCTTCATCCTCAACCGTGACGACATTGAGACCGAGCTTCCTGCGGGCATGGTGATGTTGGATTTCCTGCGCCGGCAACGCGGGCTGACCGGCACGAAGGAAGGCTGCCGGGAAGGCGACTGCGGCGCGTGCATGATCCTGCTCGGCGAGCCGCGCAACGGCGAGGTGTTCTACCGGCCCGTGAACTCCTGCCTGCTCCCGCTCGGCGACGCCGCCGGCCGACACGTCGTGACGATCGAAGGCCTAAACAGCGAGACGCTCACGCCCGTTCAGCAGGCGTTCGTGGAGGAGAACGCCACACAATGCGGGTTCTGCACGCCGGGCTTCGTCGTTTCGCTGGCCGGCTTCCTTCTGTCGTCCCCCAGGTGGGATGTGGATACGGGTGTGGACGCGGTGGGCGGCAACATCTGTCGTTGCACCGGCTACGTCTCCATCCGTCGCGCCATCGGACGCATCTGCTCAACTCTCGGCGAAATGCCGGCACGACGTCTGCCGCGACTCGTCGAGCAAGGTTGGATTCCCGCGTACTTTCTGGATGTGCTGGGCCGGCTGCGCGGCGATGCTGCGCCGTCGAGCGGCGTTCCGGTGGCCGGCGGCACGGACCTGTTTGTCCAGCGACCGGAGGAACTGGCGCACGCCAACCTGAACCTCATGTCCCGTCGCGAGGATCTGCGTGGCATCCGTGTCGAGAACAGCCGGTGCGTCATCGGCGCGGCGACGCCGTGGGCTGACCTCGAAGACTCGCCCGTGTTCCAGAAATTGTTTCCCGGCATCGCCGACCACTTCAAACTGATTGCTTCCCGGCCCATCCGACACCGCGCCACCATCGGTGGCAACATCGTCAACGCCTCGCCCATCGGCGACCTCACGATTCTGCTGCTCGCGCTCGATGCCAGCGTCGTGCTCGCCGACCGTGAGATTCCGTTGCGCGACTTCTACCTCGGCTACAAAAAGCTCAACAAGCGCCCGGACGAACTCGTGTTGAGAGTCGCGTTCCCGGTGCCCGGTAAGGATGCGCTCCTGAACTTCGAAAAGGTCTGCCGGCGCTCGCACCTCGACATCGCCAGCGTCAACTCCGCGATGCTGGCCATTGTCCAGGAAGGCCGCGTTGTATCAGCCCACATTTCTGCCGGCGGCGTCGCGCCGATTCCACTCTACCTTGCCCGAACCGTCGAGGCGCTCAAGACTGCCGGCATGCGCGCGGCGCTCGACGTAGCACAAACGGAGGTTTCGCCCATCAGCGACGTGCGCGGCTCGGCGGACTACAAGCGCCTGCTACTCCGGCAACTGCTCATCACGCACTTCCTCAAGCTCGCGCCCGAACGCGAAAAGGAGTTGCTACCGTGAAGAACCTCGACGCCATTCTGCACGTGCGCGGCGAATCCCGGTTTGTGGACGACGAGCCGGTACCCGAGAATGTCCTGTACGCGGCGGTCGTGGCGTCGCCGCTAGCGCACGGGCGGTTGCTCTCCATCGAGACCGCCGCAGCCGGCAAGCTTAACGGTGTGCGCGCGGCGTTCACGAGCCGCGACATCCCGGGCGCAAACCAGATCGGCAACGTGATTCAAGATGAACCGCTGTTGGCCACCGAAGCCGTCCATTGTGTCGGCCAGCCGGTGGCGCTGGTCGTGGCGACGACCGAGGAAGTTGCCCGGCGCGCAGCCCGTTTGGTCAAACTCAACATCGAGCCGATG
>JBEKFI010000068.1:0-32065 GCA_050013395.1 Verrucomicrobiia bacterium
AGGACTTGACCGCCGTGATGCGCTGGCCGATGATGGCGTCATGCGCGTCACGTTCTTGGGCACGGGCACAAGTCACGGCATCCCGATGATTGGCTGCGACTGTGCGGTGTGCCGTTCCAGCGACCCGCGCAATCAGCGGTTGCGTCCGTCCATCTTTGTCGAGCATGATCACTTGAGTGTTCTGGTGGACGCCACGCCGGATTTTCGGACGCAGGCGTTGCGGGCAAAGATTGGACGCGTGGATGCCGTGCTGCTGACCCACAGCCATGCTGATCACATTTTGGGATTGGATGATTTGCGCGCGTTCACGGGGAAGAACGATGGGAAGATGCCGCTGTACGGCTCGGCGAAATCGCTGGCGGATGTTGGACGCATGTTTGCATACGCATGCACGGAGAAACCAGCTTGGCCGGGGTTGCCGAGCTTTGAGTTGCATCCGATCGAGCCGAACGTGGAATTTCAGATTTCTCGCTTCAAATGTCGTGGCGTGCCTCTGCTGCATGGGCGGATGACGGTCTATGGCTTCGTGGTGAACAACACGGTGGCTTACCTGACGGATTGCAGCACTGTGCCTGAGGATGTCATCGAATCCATTCGCGGTGTCCCCGTGCTGGTGCTGGATGCGTTGCGGCATCGGCCGCATCCGGCGCATCTGACGATTGAGGCCGCGTTGGAAATCGCCACGCGGGTCGGACCGAGGCTGACATGGCTGACACACCTTTGTCACGAGGTAGATCACGAGACAACCGAGGCAGGTCTGCCGCAGAATGTGCGTCTTGCGTACGATCAGTTACAGATTGAGGTGAACAACGGTGAATGTTGCCAGATGCCGTAAGCTTTCGGTCGTTCTCGCGGCGTGTGTTGTCGTTTCCACGCGTATCCTGTGTGCCGACGATCTCGCCCGGCGCGTGCTGATCGTTTACAACGCGGAGGTCGCCGACAGCGAACCGCTGGCGGAATATTATGCGCAGAAACGCGGCGTGCCCACCAACCAACTGTGCGGGATTCGGGTTCGCGACGCTGAGACGATCACACGGCGGGAGTTTGACGATCAGATTCGAGAGCCGATCCTGCAGTTCATGGGACGTCGCGGGTTACTGATGCAGCAGCCGCGCACGCTCGAAGACCCGCTGCTCGGCAAGATTCCGTCGCTGCAGACGGTGGAAAACAAGATTTCATACGTCGTGCTGATGTACGGAGTGCCACTGCGCATTGACAGCGATTCTTCGATCATCGAGAAAGCTCAGACGGCGAATATGCCCAAGCAGTTCAAGCGTGACGAAGCATCGGTCGAAAGCGAGTTGGCGTTGTTGCCGACGACCGGCCATTCCCCGCTCGGGCCGTTGCGCAATCCGTTTTATGGAAGCGGCATGTCCCGCTTCGAATCTCCGCTGAATCGCCAGATGGTGTTGGTGGGGCGGCTGGATGGACCTGATCACACGGTCGTGCGGCGAATGATCGATGACGCGTTGACTGCGGAGCATTACGGCATGCAGGGCCGGGCTTACTTTGACGCGCGCGGCACCAAAGACAACGCCTACGCCGCAGGCGATGAGTGGATCAAGGCGTCTTACCGGATGTTTCGCGACGCGGGTTACGAATGCGACCTCGACGAAAACGAGGCGGTTTTCGATCAGGATTATCCTATGACGGATGCCGCGATCTATGCGGGCTGGTACGCGGGGAGCGTCAGCGGTCCATTTCAGCGCGATGATTTTCGGTTCAAGACCGGAGCGCTGGCTTATCATCTCCATTCGTTCAGTGGACAGAGCTTGCGGACGCGCGATGCGTTCTGGGTCGGGCCGCTCCTCGCCAAGGGCGCTGCTGCAACGATGGGCAACGTATTCGAACCGTACCTGGCACTGAGTCCGCACATCGACATGTTTTTCAAGCGGTTGGTTGAAGGTGGCATTTTTCTTGAAGCGGGTTATTACAGCCAGCCCGTGTTGAGCTGGCAGACAACGTTTGTCGGAGACCCGCTCTATCGACCGTTTGCCGTTTCTCTGGACGACCAAATTGCGCGGCTCGAGGCGGACAAGAAACCGGATCGTGAGTGGGCGTACGTCCGCAAGGTCAACTTGCTGATGAGGGGCGGCGAAGAACTGAAGGCGGAGGCGTTGTGCAGAGCCAAGGCGGAGACACTGTCGAGCACGATCCTGCAAGAGAACCTTGGTGATTTGCTCCACGCGGCTTATCGGGACAAGGAAGCGATCAAAGTCTACGGTCAAGCCCTTGCCCGCACGACCGAGTTGTACCACAAGATCAGGCTTTTCGGCAAATTGGCAGCCGCCTACGAAAGAGACGAACAACCGAAACTCGCGCTCGCTCAGTATGAGCAACTCATCGCGCTGATTCCCAACGGCAAAAACGCCATCGAGTATTACCGCAAGGCGCGCGACTTGGCCGTCGCGACAAGGGACAGCGCCAAGGCGAAGACGCTGCAAGATCGATTGGACGAATTGCTCAAGCCGCCGCAACCTGAGTCTGGCAAAAAGAAGTGACAAGCCTGCGCGCCTTTGTTATACGGGCAGGCCGATTGACCCATGAAAATCGGAATTCCAAGAGAGATTGTGCCTGACGAATGTCGCGTGGCGATTGTGCCGGATGTTGTCGCCGCGCTGCGCAAAATGGGACTTGACGTGTCGGTCGAAACCGGCGCGGGCGCCGGTGCGTTTTTTGCCGATGACGATTACAGGAAGGCGGGCGCAACCATCGCCGCCGATGCGGCACAGCTTTACGGCGGAGCGGACATCGTCCTGAAGATTCACCGGCCGCAGGAGAACAAGACGCTCGGCAGACACGAAGCCGACATGATGCGCCCCGGCACCGCGCTGATTTCATTTTTGTACGCGGCGACCAATCCTGACCTCGTCAAACGTCTCGCCGAACGCAAGGTTACGTGCCTGAGCATGGACGCGGTGCCGCGCATCAGCCGCGCGCAAAGCATGGACGCACTTTCGTCGCAGGCGAACGTCGCCGGATACAAGGCGGTGCTACTCGCGGCGAACTCGCTGGCGAAATTCCTGCCGATGTTGACAACCGCCGCGGGAACCATCCGGCCCGCGAAGGTGCTGGTGCTTGGTGCGGGCGTGGCCGGGTTGCAGGCAATTGCCACGGCGCACCGGCTCGGCGCCGTCGTCTGGGGTTACGACGTACGGCCGGTCGTGAAGGAACAGGTCGAAAGTCTCGGCGCGAAGTTCCTCGAATTCGATCTCGGTGTGAAGGACGCGCAGGACAAGGGTGGCTACGCGAAGGAGCTATCCGAAGAAGCGAAACGCAAACAGCAGCAGATGCTTGCTGAGAAGACGAAGGAATTCGACGTGGTCATCACCACCGCGTTGATCCCTGGCAAACCCGCGCCGCGCCTAATCACGAAGGAAACCGTGGCGGGCATGAAACCGGGTTCGGTGATTGTGGATCTAGCGGCGGAAACCGGCGGCAATTGCGAGCTGACCGAACCTGACAAGGAAGTCGTCAAGAACGGGGTGACCATCATCGGCCCGACCAACCTGCCCAGTACGGTGCCGATGCATGCCAGCCAGCTTTACGCGCGTAACGTCGTCGAATTGCTCAAGCTGATCGTCAAGGACGGCAAGCCCGCCACGGCAGACAAGCCCGCCTCTGCGGCCAAGCTCAACCTCGATTTCAACGACGAGATCATCAAAGGCGCGTGCATCACCCACGACGGTCGCGATATGCGCGCCACCCCGCGCGCTTAGCGCCTCCTATTGCGTGAGTTTCTGTAGGAGCGGCGTCACTGGTTCGCCCCGGTTCACTGGTTCGACGTGTACGACATGGAAGAAGAACGGCTCCCTGCGTCGTTCAGCATCGAATCGTGGCCGCCTCGACTCTATGGACGCGACGGAGCGCGTCCCTCCAGTTTGGTTGCCGTCTTGTGCCGCCTTAGGGGTGGATTTCTTCAGCTCTGGCGGAAGCAATTGAGTGTGCCCACCGCATCGACCGCCAAGCTTGAAGGAGAACTACCAAGTACCACAGGCCAACGATTGGCCCCAGGTCGAATAGGCCCGCATCGGCAGGCGGTGTTGGAAATGTGAAAAGATTCAGCCCAAGAAGGAGGGCAGCAATGATAAGGCCAATCCCTCCGAAAACTCTCCCAAAGCGTGGGTGCCGGAGCATCGACAACGCAAACAGCCCCGTACCTAACCCCACGTAAACGTCAAAGGCCACATCAAGACCAAGCCAAATCCCCACAATCTCCGGGGATGCCTTTGCTCCCTGCAACCGAGCTTTGATCGCAAGTTGCACCAGAAGCATGGCTGACACCAGTACACCGGCCGCGAAATTGAACATCATTGCGAGTTGGGCAGATACCGACGGTCGAGGAAGTTGAAGAAGCTTTCCAAGACCCAGGCTCGTTACGGCCAGCAATGGCCCAATTGCGGCGGCGAGCACAACCAGGGCCGCTTTGGGTAAACGCAGAAAGATAATTGATGGATAGATCAGACATCCGCTCAATCCTGCCACGAGGCCAGTTCGGATCCAAACGACGGAGGTGGGCGAAGGTTTTTGCATCAGATTCATAGATGCTTCTCTCGGGAAATGGGGTCGGTCAATAGTATTGTGCCTTTTCTGCTGAGGTGTGCGCCCCAGCCGAATAGGTCACAGACTTCGCCGCCGTTGAGCAACAGCGCTTCTTGGTTCTGGTTGATGATGAGTTGGCCGCCAAGAGGGAAGTTAACGCATTGGGGAGAAGGACCAAACGACAGAGATGCTTCGATACGCTCAGTATGACAATGTCGGATGAATCTGCGTCCATCGGAGGGCGCATCGAAATCGATTCGGTCGATGAGGGGCATCGCGTTTCTCCCAGCGTCGAGCGCAGTGTAGTCGGCTAGCGCACGGCAGACAAGCTGCGAATTACCTTTCGAGGCTTCAGCGTCCGCCGCCGCTCTCGTTCAACTGTTTCACCAGTTGCGTGGTGAAGGCTTTGGCGTCGCCGAAGAGCATCAGCGTCTTGTCGAGATAGTACAACTCGTTATCAATGCCGGCAAAGCCGGGGTTGAGGCTACGCTTGATGACCATCACCGTGCGCGCCTTGTCCACGTCGAGGATTGGCATGCCGTAGATCGGGCTGGACTTGTTGGTGCGAGCGGCCGGGTTGGTGACATCGTTCGCGCCGATGACCAGCGCGACGTCCGTCTGTGGCAGCTCGCTGTTGGCGTCGTCCAACTCCAGCAGTTTGTCGTATGGAATATTGGCTTCGGCAAGAAGAACGTTCATGTGCCCGGGCATGCGGCCGGCGACCGGGTGAATCGCAAACTTCACGTCTACGCCTTTCTTGGTAAGCGCATCGAACAGGTCGTGCACGGCATGCTGGGCTTGGGCGACGGCCATGCCGTAGCCGGGCACAATCATCACCGAATTGGCGTCTTCGAGCAACGCTGCGGCATCTTCCGGCCCGGCAGTGCGCGCGGTCTTTTGCTCCTGCACGGCGGCCGAGACCTGCACTTGGCCGAACGCACCGAACAACACGTTGGCGAACGAGCGGTTCATCGCCTTGCACATGATAATCGAAAGAATGAACCCTGAGGAACCGTCGAGCGCGCCCGCGATGATGAGCAGTTTGTTGTTCAGCACGAACCCCATCGCCGCCGCGGAAAGCCCCGCGTAGGAGTTCAGCAGCGAGATGACGGTGGGCATATCGGCGCCGCCAATCGGGATGATAAACAACACGCCGAACACCAGCGCCAGTGCCGACAGTACGGGAAACAGCCAGGCCTGCGCGGGATCGACCACCAGCCAGACGGCGGACAGAATCGCCGCGCCGAGCAGCGACAGATTCACGAAGTTTTGCCCGCGATACGTGATCGGACGTGTCGGGAGAATCTCCTGCAGTTTGCCGAATGCCATCAAGCTGGCCGTGAACGTCAGGAAACCGAGCAACACCTCCAGGCCCAGCGCGCCCATTGTGAAATGGCTCACGTGCGGTGCCTGCAGATAAAACTCAGCAGTGCCGACCAACGCCGCCGCCAACGCACCGAACGCGTGAGATAGCGCGGTCCGTTGCGGCACCGCCGTCATCGGCATCATCGCCATCGGCACGCCGATGACCGAGCCGATGACAAACGCCACGGCGATCCACCGATAGCTCGCGAACCCGCCATGCAGAAGCTCGGGCTTCAGCAGCGTACCGCCAACGGCCAGCAACATGCCGGCGATGCCGACAATCACGCCGCGCCGCGCCGTCGGCACGGAACTCAGCCAACGCAACGCGAGAATGAAACAGGTCGCCGAGCCCATGTAGATGATGTGAATGACCTGGTCGCTCATGGCTTCTTCGGCTCGCGTTTCTTGAACATCCTGAGCATGCGATAGGTGATGAGATAACCACCGACGATGTTGATCATCGAGGCCGTCACTGCCACCGTGCCGAGCACGGTGCTGAGGGTCGTTTTCTGTTCGCCCGCGATGACGATGGAACCGACCACGGTGATCGCCGAGATCGCGTTGGTCAGCGACATCAGCGGCGTATGCAGCAGCGGCGACACGCGCCGAATCACTTCCAGCCCGAGGAACGTCGCGAGCAGGAATACGTACAGGTTTTGCAGGATGTCCGATTCCATCTGGTTAATGCTCCCCTCAAGTTGCGAGCGGCCAGCCCCGAAGGCTTGCCTCGTTCCACGAGGCTTTCGGGGCCAGTTTCCTAAACGAGCCGCGCGACGATTGCAAGCCAGATGTGGGAGCATGGACGCATCTGATACCTTCTTGGCACCGCCCCCATAGTAGCGCGGGCGTCTCGCCCGTGTCGTGCGGCATCCCCAAACAGCAACGGGCGGGACGCCCGCCTGCGCGGACGAAGCCGCTTCGACGCGGCGAAGGCCCGCGCTACTGTGTCAGGACTGTGTCAGGACCTGTCGTGGTGGCAGAAACAAGATGCGCAGCGAGTAGGACCTGACCGTGATTCCAGCCTGTTCTTTAAGGCGTGATCGTGGTAAACAAGTGACAAGCTGTCGCTGCACCTATGCTCATCGACACGCACGCCCATCTCTGCTATCCGGATTTCGCCAACGATCTTCCCCAGATCGTTGAACGGGCGCGAGCCGTTGGTGTGGAGCGAATCGTCAGCATCGCGACGGACTTGGACTCGGCCAAATGCACGCTCGACGTCGCGCAGCGATTCGACGGCGTGTACGTCGCCGTCGGATTGCATCCCAACGACGTTCAGCACTCCACACTCTGCGACATGAAACAATTGCGGCGGCTGGCGACCGAGGCGAAAATCGTGGCCATCGGCGAGACGGGACTCGACTACCACCGTCTAGTAGCGCGGGCGTCCCCGCCCGTAAATTCATCAACCCCGGCGGGCGATCCAGCCGCCGTAGCCAGTGCTACTTCGGCGGAGGAGGAGACACCCGCCATACTGAAACAGCAGCAAAAAGACCTGTTCTGGGCGCAGCTTGAACTGGCGAAGGAGTTGCGGCTCCCCGTCGTCATCCACAACCGTGCGGCTGAGTCCGACGTTCTCGAAATCTTGCGTGCACACGTCGAGAGCTTGCCGAAGGATTTTAGGCCATGGGGTGTGATGCATTGCTTTGGCGGTGACGAACGGTTTGCGTTCGACTGCATCGAGATCGGCCTGCTGATCAGCTACACGGGGATACTGACGTTCAAGAACGCCGCGCCGTTGCGTGAAGTGGCGAAAAAGGTCTCGCTCGACTTCGTGATGCTGGAAACAGACGCGCCGTATCTGGCACCGCAACCGCATCGCGGCAAACGGAACGAACCATCCTATGTCCCGCTCATTGCGGAGACGCTGGCGCAGGTGAAAGGCGTCAGCGTAGAGGAAGTCGCGCGCGCCACAACCGAGAACGCACAGCGGGTGTTTCGTTTTGCGGGGAGCCGCTAACACATTGACAAAGCGCAGGCGCGCGGATTAGGATGCGCCGCGTGGGGAGGAGGATGAGGTGAAAGCGATGTTGGCATTCCAGTTGATCGGCTTTTATGGCGTCTATGCGATCTGTTTCTGGGTGGGACTGATCTTCGCGATGATCTCAGGAGCGCTCTCGGGCGTTTTCCACGGCATTCACGCTGACTCGGCGCACTTCGGCGGGCCTGATACGGGACACATGGATGCGGGGCACATTGGCGACCACGGCGGCGCGGGCGGCGGAGGTGGCCACACGATTCCTGATTTTCCTGCGTTCAGTCCCGTGACGATCGCGACGTTCGTGACGATCTTCGGCGGCACGGGAATGATTTTCACCAGGATTCCGTCAACCAGCCCACCATATTTTTCGTTGCCGCTGGCGGTGGCGTGCGCGTTTGGCGGGGCGTACGGCGTGTTTTTGTTGTTCTCGAAGATCTTTGAATCGGTGCAAAGCTCAAGCGAGGTTGTGCAGAGTACGTTGATCAATCAGCCGGCGACCGTGATTACCACAATTCCTGCCAACGGGATGGGTGAGATTGCGTACGTGGCGGGCGCGGGACGGCAGAATGCCCAGGCCCGCTCGATCGACGGCGAGAAGATCGACGCCGGCACGGAAGTCGTGATCAAGAAGGTCGTCGGCGGCAGCTTTTACGTCGAACGCAAACAATGCACGGATGAACTGTAGGGCGAGCGGTCCGCTTGCCCAACGAGCGGAGTGAGGAGGCTTTTTATGGCAACTATCATTTTGGCGGCCCTCAAGGAAGAACTGGGAATCTCCCCGATGATCGTGCTGGTAGTGGCAGGAATTGTGGCGGTGGTTGTGATTTTCGCGCTGATCTACGCCAGCCGTTACACGAAGGTCGGCCCGAACGAGGTGCTCATCATCTCAGGTCGCAGACATCGCATCGTTGGCGCCGATGGCACGGCGCGGGCGGTCGGTTATCGGTTGCTCACGGGCGGCGGCGCGTTCGTTTGGCCGATTTTCGAGAAGGTCGATGTCCTGTCGCTGGAGATTCTGACCATCGATGTCCAGACGCCAGAAGTCTACACGGTCAAGGGCGTGCCGATCATCGTGGACGGCGTTGCGCAGATCAAAGTGCGCGGCGACGACGTTTCCATTCGTACCTCTGCCGAACAGTTCTTGAGCAAGACCGCCGACGAAATCAGAAGTGTTGCGCTGCAAACGCTCGAAGGCCATTTGCGCGCCATCCTGGGCACGATGAGCGTGGAAGAGGTGTATCAGAACCGGGAAGCGTTCGCCCAGCGCGTTCAGGAGGTCGCGGCAACGGATCTGGCCAACATGGGCTTGATGATTGTCAGCTTCACCATCCGCGACATCAAGGACAACCAGGGTTACCTCGAAGCGCTGGGCCGACCCCGCACCGCGCAGGTCAAACGCGACGCGCTGATCGGACAAGCCGAGGCCGATCGCGACGCGATCATCCGCAGCGCTCAGGCCAATCAGTCGGGGCAGGAGGCGAAGTTTGCCGCCGACACCAAGGTGGCCGAAGCCAACCGCGATTATCAAATGAAGGTGGCCGAGTACCAGGCGAGCGTGAACCAGCGCAAGGCCGAAGCCGATCTCGCGTACGATTTGCAGCGGTTCAAGACCGGTCAGGCGGTCAAAGCCGAGCAGGTCCAGGTGGACATCGTGGAGAAGCAGAAACAGATCGAACTGCAGCAACAGGAAATCCAGCGACGGCAAAAGGAGTTGGAGGCGACCGTCCAGAAACCCGCCGACGCGCAACGTTATCAGGTCGAAACGCTCGCCAACGCCAAACGTTTCCAGTTGGAAACCGAGGCCGCGGGTTCCGCTTCCGCGACAAAGGCGACCGGTTTTGCGAGCGCCGACGTGGCCAAGGCCACCGGTATTGCGGAAGCCGAAGCGAACAAGGCGCGCGGTTTGGCAGAAGCCGCCGTCATCGAAGCGCAAGGCAAGGCGACCGCCGAGGCGATGCGCGTGAAAGCCGAGTCGTTCAAACAATACAACGAGGCGGCGGTCATCCAGATGTTGATCGCCGTGTTGCCCGAGGTGGCAGGTAAAATCTCCGAGCCGCTGGCCAAGACCGACCGCATCACCATTATCAGCAGTGGCGACAGCACGGGCGCGGGTGCGTCCAAAGTCACGCGCGACATCACCAACATCATGGCGCAACTGCCCGCCGTCATCGAATCGCTCACGGGCGTGCAGCTCCAGCGGTTGCTCGAACAGGTGCCTGCGCTCAAGGCGGCGATGACCACGCGCGAGGAGGACAGGGAGAAGTCGGCCAAGAAATGAATTGTAGCCGCGAATCGCATTCGCGGCAGGGAAGGGGGGACGCCGCGAAAAGGTTTCGCGGCTACAAGACCTGACATGCGTTTACTGGAAGCGATCATTGCCGCCAACCACGCAGCCGCCGAGGGCCGCAAGGGCGAGGTGCACCTCGGCGAGTTTGCCGACGAACTGCCGCTGGCCGCGCTCACTTGCATTGACCCGCGCCTCAACAAACTCTTCCCCGGAGCGCTCGGACTCAATGAAGAGGACTTCATCTGGCTGCGCAACGCAGGCAACGTCATCACCAGCGCCACTTCCAGCACCGTCCGCTCGTTAGCGCTTTCGATCTTCGTGAAAGAGGTGAAAGAGATCGCCGTCATCGGTCACACCGATTGCAAACTCTCCAAGCTGACGATGATGGATTTGTTGGCGCGGCTGCAGGAACACGGCATTGATCGTTCGATGATCAACCAAGCGAACCTTCACGAGTTCTTCGGTTTGTTCAGCAGCGAGACGCAAAACGTCATCAAAGGCGTCGGCTACCTCCGCGAGAGCCCGTACATCCCGAAGAAGATTCCCGTGCACGGTCTGATCATCCAAACGGACACAGGCCGGCTCGACTGGATTGTCAACGGCTACGAAGCGCCCCAGCAAACGGTTAGCGCACCGCCTAGCGCCAATGTTATCGCTGGCACGTTCGAATCGCTTCTCGAAAAGGCCGAGCCGCTGATCCCAAAGAAATGGGAAGCCGCCGCCGCGGCGATTGGCGCCGAAGTCAGTGAGCACCTTCCGAAACAAGCGCCGCCTCCTCCGGTGGTCAATCCCGCGCCAGCTAGAACAACCGCCGCCAGCCCGTTAAAGAAACGGGACAAAGGCCTGTTCCGGTAGGTTGGATTCGAAGAGGAGGCGTCATGGCCAAGGCGCTCAATCTGGCTGTTCGCGTGCTCATCGCGGTCGTGGTGGGCGCTTACTTGATACGTTGGGCTGGGTTCTCAATACTGTTGCCGTTCGTCGGCGCGTTCTATGGTCTGATCCTCTTTTTCCTTTTTGGCATGCCGCTCGCCAAAAGGGCAGGGGAGGGCGCGTCGCAGCTTTTCTGGCCCGACGACTCCCACTTCCGCATCATGCCCGAGTACAGCGTCGCGGAAGCGCGCGTGAAGGGAGGAAAGTACCAGGAAGCCGTTGACGAGTACCGCAAAGTGATCATCGAGCACCCCGACGACATCTACCCGCATCTGCGCATCGCGGAGTTGGCGTTGAATCATCTGAAGGATGCGAAGACGGCAGAGTTGGAGTTGCTGTCCGCCGTTGCCAAGGCAAACGGCGAAGATTCGACGTCGCTCGCCGCCGGTCGCTTGGCCGATTTCTACCAGCACACGCTGCGCGATCCCGCGCGGGCGCTGGAAGTGATGAAGCAGTTGCATGAGAAGATTCCCGGCACCAAACAGGCCCAGCGGGCAGAGGAACGAATCGCAACGCTGGAGCGATTGGCGAGCGGGCCGCCGCCGCCACCACCACCGGTGAAGATGGCGCCCAGACCGTCGCGCTACAAGATTTCCGAGTAGGGGAATAGAAACGCCGAGTTCTTCCGGGGAATGAACAACCCGCTTCGCAGAAGCGCGGCTACAATAGCAAACCGCGTCCGGGCAACACGCTCTCTTCTTTCGTTTCGATTTTCTTCTCTAGCCGATGTATGGACGATTCTCCGGGATCTGGAAGGCGCGGCGGACGCCGGCCACGTGAAACGTGGTGAACGTCGGCCGGATTTGTGTGCGGCCATTCGGCGTCGGCGGCGTGTATTTGGATCATCATCCGAATGACAATGCACTGGCTGCGTGTTGCGGCAGGCCCTGCTTGCTCAATAAACAAGGCTGAGTTTGTAGCGCAGGATGTTGTGGCAATGGACGGTGTCGATCGTGGTCTTGCTTCGCCAGCCTTTGCAACACATTTCGCCGGTAACAGTAGTGCGATGTTTCGCGATGGCGTTGGCGAGTTCCTCGGTCAGATCAAAATCGCCGCGTATGCATTCGTTGTTGGGACAACTGAAGCGGAACACGGACTTGGCGTTGGCGAGGTTGACGGTGTACTTGATTTGACTGTTCTTGGTGACACCTTCGGAATCATAGAAGCTGAGGTTCACGGTCAGAGCCTTCAATTGACGGAATCTGTCAGCGAGGCGAGGCGAGTCCTTGACCCGCTGGCTTTCTTGTTCACGGTATTCTGAACGGGCACCTAGTCTTTGTCGATACATGGTTGCGATTCTGCTTGGCTGAGATACTCAAGCAGCGTATCACCAAAGCGCTCCACTGTCTGTAACAATCGCAAAGGGCTTTACGGGCTGGTCGCTGAAAGCTGAGAGCCGACAGCTTTCCTCACAAACTCTTGTGGTAAAACCTAGCAGCTTCCGACGCCTTGCGGTCAAAGAGGTTCTTGATGTCGATGAGCACGGGCGGGTTCATCTTCGCCTTGAACTGATCGAGCGTGAGGGAGCGGAACGCGTTGTGTTTGTTGGCGATGAGGACGCAGTCGCACTTGGCGACCTCGACGTTTTCGATGCCAAAGTGTTTTCGCACCGTTTCCGCGCTGAGCAACGGTTCGCAGCCAATGACGCGCACGCCGAAATTTTGCAGGTAGGTGATCGTGTCGTGCACGCGGCTGTTGCGGATGTCCGGGACGTTTTCCTTGAAGGTTACTCCAGCGCGGTGTTAGCCGATCATGAGTTCCTTTCGGGAAGTGCGAAACCGTAAGAGGGCAGGCGAGAACATCAATATGAGCAACACCACGCCCATCATGGCAACTCCCAGAGCTTCCCGATATCCGTTTGCTGGCGTTGCCATCCACGATTCTTGCCGTCCGTGCCAGTAAATCCCATTTCCAAGGGCAGCGACTGAAATCATCACACTCGTGCCCATCAACAAAGACAACACTCTTGGCTTTGTTTCCTTGCTCCGCAAGTACGAGAACGCCCCAACCACGAGAATCACGTTTGCCATCAGTGTAAACGGAAACTCATAGGTATTGCGAACCTCGTCGAAGAATAGCGTCACGGCAAACGGCATGATTCCGTAAACCGCAAATGAAAGCCGCGTCCAGTCCTGCCGAACATCCCGTGCCATGCACCTGACAGGCTCCAAGGTCCGGGTCATCACGAAAACCACCGCCATAACTGTGAGCAATGGAACCCACGCGCGCCATCCCCACAGCTCGTTGCGCTGAAAGGTATGGTTGAGAATCTTCACCCCGGGAGTTGCAATACCCATCCAATAAAGAGCAAACACAAATGCGAAAGCTGCGTAAGGGTAAGACCACCGTGGAAACCCTTTCACCCATCCGATGCCCAAGCCCACTGCCGCAACCAAATAGGAGACCAATAATGCCGTGACCGCGTTGAGGGGGTCTGGGAACAGGGATTTCCTCCCCAGGCCATGCGCTAACGAGTGAAGCAAACCCGGTTGCCAAGAAAAATGCCGTACCGGCCAGAACCCCAAGCTGAGGAGTTCCCCCTCGCATCTGCTTCGGACTTCGAGATTCATTCATATTGCACCTTATGATTTACGCTGAATGCGGCGAACGAACCAAACTCAGCCACGCCGGACTGGTGATGTCAACCGCGAATGCGGAACTGAGACGGCCAACCGGCGTTGGCTGCAGTGCCTTTTAGGCAGATCCTTTCTGTCTGCAACTTTCATAACAACTCAGCTTCAAGCGGGTTGTTCGGGTTGACGCGGAGTTTGCACTCGCCGTTGGACGAAATCCTTTGAGAGACGAACTGGTGAGCCTTTTCTTCACTCCAAAATGGGGCATCAACCTGCCCTGAATCGCTCCAATGGACCCTTGGGGAAACGACATAATGCTTCCCGCCGTAATTGATTTCGCAAACCACCCGCCACAGCCAGCCATCAACGGGGCCACTATCAGACCAAAAGGCTTTCATCTGCAACTGCCGCTCGGTGCAGCGTGCTGAGACAACAGGCCAAGCTGCCCTTTTCGCTTTCGCTACTACGGCGTTCAAGAACGTGCTTCCAACCAATGCCAGAAAGCCCCCACCGGTAAGCGCAACTCCAAAATTCAAGTGGCCAAGCTCAGGAAGGGCTACCAGCACCAGTCCGAGCAGGAAAGCGAACACTCCAGCAGCCGAAAGCCAGAACACCAGTCGATAGGTTTCCGACATCATCGGCTTGGGCTTCGTGTCGGCGAGTTTGACAATCAATATCACAATGCATCCCACCGCCATGAAGCTCACGACTGAAAGCACGAAGTAACGACCGATGTTAAGTGCCGCGCTCATCGAATCTGCCTAACGCACGAGTGGAGCTACGGGGCGCGCCGAGCGCCCCGTTAGCTCCCACGATTGGTTGGGCGCTCCGACAATCACGGCAAATCAGTCCTCCAACCCGGACGCTTTGTCGTCTGCCACGAGACCTTGCGACGGACCGGAATCCAAACCGAGCCTTCTTGCTGGAGCGTAACGCGGTCATACGTGCACATGACGACCGTACCTTGCTCAAAGAAGCCCTCTAAAACACTGACAGTGCAGTACCGCCCTGACCAACTCCGCTCTACGCGAACACTCGCGTTCGTCTGGGATGGACGACCCGGCGGAAACAGGTCTGCGGCAACCAACCGTAAAGCAACGGCCTCTGGCTTGGTCGTCCATCCTTCTTTTGCTACAGCGGCCATCCGAAGCTGTTCAAGAAAGCGAGCGTCCACGACGCGGTCAGCAAAGCGTGGAGCGGCGCTGATGATCAAGTAAGCAACAGCACTCAACAGCAGAACCACAACCGCCGCTACTGCTGCAAGAATGTACTTGGTCGGCGCTTTCACAAGACAGGTCTATTCGCCCAACGCTCAAGCTGAGCTACCGCGCCCCGAAAACGCGCGTGGCTCGCAGAAAGGACGGTCGAAATGAAAACGAAACATCGAACGCACGGCGGGGGCGCGGGTAGCTCCAGCGAATGGTTGGACACTCCAATCACCATGCGCGCCCTCCTAACAAAAGACCTTCGAGTATGCGTCCGAACTCTGAAAAAGCTATCATCCTCGGAACGCTTTTCGCAGAACTTCCTGCGCCGCCTTCGCAGCCTGCTTCTCGACGGCCTCGAACTCACGGCTGGAAATCGAAAAGCCTGCGCCGCACGACGAGCAAGTATGACGCTGGGTATTTCGACTTCGGATGACAATCTCAAACTGTTTTCCGCACTTGCTGCATTTGATCTTTTTCTTGATCGGAAAGTTCCAAGCCATAATCGAATCCTCCGTTTGCCCAACATTTAAGTGAGCTGCATTCTTGCAGCCCATTACGGCTGCGCACAGCAAGGCTTGCCTTTGGGCAAACCGTTCGGCAGCAACCCATACGGCAGATTATGGCCGAGCTTCCCTCACAAGTAAACACAGGAGTAAACACTGCATTCGGCTCCAGACAGGCCAAGCTCCTCGACGAGATGGGAGCGCGGGAGGTGGGCCAGTTTCTGGAGCAGTTGCCGGTGAAGCGCAACGTGGCCGCTGGCACGCAAGACCAAGCAGTTAATGCCATTTGTTGGATCGCCATGCTGGCGCTGGTGGCGTGAGCGATCGATCCGGCGAGCATGCTGCCGAATGGGTTCAACCCAAGAAAAGCGAGCGCGTAGATTCCCATCACCCGGCCGCGCAGTTCGTCGGGAGTGTGCAGTTGGACCGACGTGTTGGCCGTGGCGAAGAAAATAATCATGAACCACCCCACACCGGCCATGGCCGCTGCCGAAAGCCAGGCATTGCGGGACAGGGCGAACACCACCAGCGTTGCACAAAAACCAAACAAACCGCCGAATATGAGCCGGCGCCGGTGCGGATGATTGCCGAGCGAAGCCAGAGTGAGGGCGCCAAGGAGCGCGCCGACTCCGTTGGCGGCCAGCAGATAGCCGTACCCTTTGGCGCCGACGCGGAGTATGTCGCGGGCAAAAATCGGCATCAAAACGCTGTACGACCATCCGAACAAACTGGTGACACCGATCAGCGTGAGGACAGCGCGAATGCTGCGGTGACCGGCCACGTACCGCAAAGCTTCCCAAGTGGCATGCCAGATGGAGCGGATCTCGTTGGCGGGGCTGGCGGCGGGCAGCCGCATCACCATGTAAGCCACAATGACCGCGAAGAAGGAAAGCCCGTTCAGGAAAAAGCAGCCAGCGGTTCCGATGTAGGCCACCAGTACGCCCGCCAGCGCGGGGCCGAAAACGCGTGCGCCGTTGAACATGGAGGAGTTCAACGCGATCGCGTTCATCAGATCGTCCTTGCCAACCATATCGACAACGAGGCTCTGGCGCGCCGGAATGTCAAACGCGTTGGTGATGCCCAGCAACAAGCTCAGCACCGCGATGTGCCACATCTGCACCGCCCGGAAATACACCAGCGCCGCCAGCACAAACGCCAACAGCATCGACGCGGTCTGCGTGGCGATGAGAATGTGGCGCTTGCTGCGGTGGTCGGCGACCACGCCGGCGGGCAACGTCAGCAGCGTGATCGGGATTGCGCCGACGAAATTGATGAAGCCGAGCGCGAGCGCGGAGCCGGTGAGCTGATAAACAAGCCAGTTCTGCGCGACCGTTTGCATCCACGTGCCGATCAGCGAAACGAGTTGTCCATAAAAGAACAGCCGGTAATTCCGGTGGCGGAACGCGGAAAATGTCTTCCGCCAGTCGATGCGCGTCGTGATGACGCGGCGCGGTTGCGCCAGCGTGCCCACGGGAACGGTCGCTACCGTCGGCTGGGACTGATCCGAAGTTGACTGTTGATCATCCATCGTCACCAATTTGGTGGAGAGGACAAAAAAGTTCGATAGAAATTTGCATCTTTCGCGAGAAAGCGCCACAAGCTGCCCACGGAATTGACAGCACGGTGGATTCCCCTATAGTCGTTCGCAACCGAGTTTGACATGGCTGATTTCATTCCGAAATGACAGAGCCAATACTACCACGCCCCCCGCACGGCGAACGCGGTCTTGATGTGCCGTCACTGCCGTCGTTGCCAGAAGTGCACGCGTCGATCCCCGTGCCCACGGAGCGCACCTTTTGGCGGAAGATGCTGGCGTTTTCCGGGCCAGCGTACCTCGTCAGCGTCGGCTACATGGATCCCGGCAACTGGGCGACGGACATCGAAGGCGGCGCGCGCTTCGGTTATCGGCTGATTTGGGTTTTGCTGTTGTCGAACCTACTGGCCATCCTGCTACAAACTCTTTCGGCGCGACTCGGCATCGTGACGGGGCGCGATTTGGCGCAAGCTTGCCGAGACTTCTACCCGAAGCCGGTGGCTTTCGCGTTGTGGTTGTTCTGTGAAATTGCCATTGCGGCTTGCGATTTGGCGGAAGTATTAGGCGGGGCGGTCGGTCTGAATCTTCTCTTTCCGCAAGTTCCCCTGATCGCGGCGGTTTGCCTGATGGCCTGCGACGTCATCCTGATTCTGTTCCTCCAGCATCGCGGGATGCGGCTTCTGGAAGCGATTATCGTCAGCCTCGTGGCGTCGATCGGGTTTTGTTACCTCATCGAAATGTTTTTTGCACATCCGGACTGGCTGCCGATGCTGAAGGGCTTTGTGCCGAAGCTTACCGGACGGAGCGCCGAGCCGGGAGTACCCAGTGATTTGTACATCGCGATGGGAATCCTCGGCGCAACGGTGATGCCGCACAATTTGTATCTGCACTCGGCGCTGGTGCAGACACGGCGGGTTGAGCGCACAGACGAAGGTGTGCGGACAGCGAACAAGTTCAATCTCATCGATTCGGTCGTGGCATTGAATTGCGCATTTTTTGTGAACGCAGCGATTTTGGTGATGGCGGCAGCCGTGTTTTATCGTCATGGCGTGGTCGTGACCGAATTGAAGCAGGCGTACCAAACATTGAGCCCGCTGGTCGGTCATGCGGCCGCAAGCACGTTGTTCGCCGTGGCGTTGATCTGCTCGGGGCAAAGCTCGACGTTGACGGGCACGCTGGCGGGGCAAATCGTGATGGAAGGTTTCCTGCACATCCGCCTGCAACCGTGGCTGCGGCGGCTGATCACGCGCCTGTTGGCGATCGTGCCGGCGATCATCGTGATTGCGATGCAGGGCGAACAGGGAAGCTACAAACTGCTGATTTTAAGTCAGGTGATCTTGAGCATTCAACTGCCATTCGCGGTCGTGCCGCTCGTGCAATTCACAAGTAGCCGAGCCAAGATGGGGAAGTTCGTAAATCCGCCGCTGGTCAAGCTGCTGGCGTGGTTTGCGGCGGCGTTGATTATTGGCTTGAACCTTTGGCTGCTCAAGGAGACCATCAGCGGCTGGGTGAGCGGGACATGAAAACGTCTCTTTATCACACGATCTTGGTGCCGGTCGAAGGCACGGACTACGACAAATTCATCCTCGATCACGTGGTGAAACTCGCCCAGTTTCACGGGGCGAAGCTGCTGCTGTTTCACGTCGCCGACGGTTGGGCAGCCCGCTATTACCGGGAGAGCGCCGACTCGCCAGAAGTCCGCGCCGACCAGAAATACCTCGATGAATTGGCGGAGATGCTGCGGAAAAAAGGTATCGAGGCCACAGCCCAACTCGGCTACGGCGACCCCGGCGACGAGATCATCAAGGTGGCGCGCGAAAAGAAGTGCGACTTGATCGCCATGACCACACACGGCCACCGCTTTATCTCCGACCTCGTGTACGGAAGCGCGTCGCGCAAAGTGCGTCACGAAGTGGACGTGCCCGTTCTTCTGCTGCGCGCACCACGAAACCAGTAGCCGAGCAGTCGTGGCTCGATTCAACTGGACAAGCCGGTCACGTTCCGTTTATAAGCGTCTCAGGCGAGATGGCACCCGCAGCAGCTAAAAAGGAGAACATTATGAAAAAACTCATCAGATGGGTTGTGCCAGTATGTGTGGGTGTTCTTGCAGTGACGTTGCTGTCCGGTTGCGCAACGAACGTGTTCCCAGGTGGGCCGTCGATCGCAGGCGGAATCTACACCGGCGTTACAGATCCGGCTCAGAATCTGGCCGTCCCTGTCGAACCCGGCCCAGCCGCGAAGGTTGGCGAGGCGAGTTCCATGGGCATCTTCGGAATATTTGCCGTGGGCGACGCCGGCGTTGATGCCGCCATGAAAAATGGCGGCATTACCAAAGTCCACCACGTGGATCACAAGGTGCAGGCGGTTCTATGGGGACTTTGGGCCAGGACAACTACCATTGTTCACGGCGATTAGCTTAAACTAATAATAGTTGCTGCGGGTGCTGCTCGCCTGATGTTCATTTCACCCGCCGGAAGCTGTGGTTTTCGGAAAACACAATACGGTTGGACTTTTGCGTCTTGCTTTGCTATTAGTTTCGCCGTGGCGAGAACGGCACCTGCAGCAATTACGAAAGGAGAACGACTATGCGAAAAGTACTAACTTCGATGGTGGTTGGTGCATGTGCGATTGTGCTGTTGGGGGGATGTGCGATGGTGACGCCGATGAACGGCAGCCTGTACACCGGTCTGAAAGGGCCTGTGGCCATGGGCAACGCCACCGGCATGTCCAAGGTGGGAACAGCCAAAGCGACCGCGATCATTGGTATTGCGACGGGCGATGCCAGCATTGCGACCGCGATGCAGAATGGTGGGATTACCAAGGTCCACCACGTGGATACCCAGGTGATGAACATTCTGGGAATCTACGCGGAGTACACGACGACCGTTTACGGGGAATAACTAGAACAACACGTGCCTGCGGGTGCCGCTCGCCTGACGTTCCTCTGGCCCGCCGTGGGCGTAACTTGACACTGCCCGCGAAACTGTCGATTTCGGTGTAGCGGTGCTTCTGTAAAGCGCCGAGTCTTTGATTTCTCGTGGATTTCGGCGGCTCGCAGAGCCGCCGCTACACCGGCACAGTCACGACATCGGGGGCAGTGCCGAGAGGCGCACCTCGCCGTGGGTTGTGTGATTTTCCTCTTTTCAGTGCGCAAGTTGTTGTGTAATCTCCGCACTTCCGAAAGCACCCCGTAGTAATCAGGAGAAGACGACTATGATGGCATCATTGAATCGAACTATGCAACGGATTACCAAGGGCGATCCGCGTCGCCAATGGATGCTGGCCACCGCGTTGTGCGCCGTGACGTTGCTGGCGGCACAGTGGGCGCGCGCGCAGGACGTACTGCGCGAAGCCACTGCGACCGTGGCAGGACAAGTGCCGGAAGTGTTTCATTTCTTCTCGTTCATGACGAGCGACCACTACTCGCAGGGTGAAAAGCTTGCACTGTGGGCTGTGCTCGGCATTGCATTCGCCGGGCTGGGGTATGCGCTGATGCTCGTCGGCCAGGTCAAGAACGCCGACACGGGCACCGAGAAGATGCAGAAAGTGGCTGCCGCGGTGCGCGAAGGCGCCAGGGCGTATCTACGCCAGCAGTTCAGCAAGATCGTCATTCTGATCGGCGTGCTGACCGTGTTGCTGTTCTTGACGCGGCTCGCCGGTGAGAAGTCGCCCGACATGTATCCGGTCGCGTTCGGTCGCGCGGGCGCGTTCTTGATGGGATCGTTGTTCAGCTTCTGCGTCGGGTACGTCGGCATGATGTTCGCAACGCTCGGGAACCTGCGCGTGGCAGCGGCAGCGCGGAACTCGTTCGGCGGCGCGCTACAGATCGGGTATCGCACGGGCACGATCACCGGTATGTTAACGGACGGTCTCGGATTGCTCGGCGGCACGATCATTTTCATGATGTACGGCGAGAAGGCGTATGAAGTGTTGCTCGGGTTCGGATTCGGCGGCACGCTGATCGCGCTGTTCATGCGCGTCGGCGGCGGCATCTTCACGAAGGCGGCGGATGTCGGCGCCGACCTCGTTGGTAAGATCGAAGCCGGGATTCCCGAAGACGATCCTCGCAACGCGGCGACCATCGCGGACAACGTGGGCGACAACGTCGGTGACTGCGCCGGTATGGCGGCGGACATTTTCGAGTCGTACGAAGTGACGATCGTGGCGGCGATGATTCTCGGCTATGCGTCGTTCGGCCACAAAGGCGTCATCTTCCCGTTGCTGGTGCGTGCCGTCGGCGTCATCGGTTCGATCATCAGCACGTATAGTGTGCGGTCCAAGGAAGGCGATTCGGGCGACGCGGCCCTGGCCTCGGTGCACCGTGGTTTCCTGATCGGGTCGGTCATCAGTGTGATCGGCTTTTTCCTGATCGGGCTGTTTTACCTGAAGTTCGATCCGACGTATCTAGCGCGGTACAAGCAGGCGTTGCCGGGCTTTGAGAACTTCATGTCGGGCGGCAACATCCAGCTACCGTGGTTGATGAGCTTCGGCATCCAAGGACTGGACATGCGGCCGGCGTGGACCTGTCTGATCGGCGTCTTCCTCGCGGTGGCGCTGAACAAGTGTACCAGCTACTGGACGCATACGAGTCACGAACCCGTGAAGTCGATGGCCAAGGCCTGTCAGACCGGTCATGCGACCAACATCATTCAAGGCTTCGCGGTCGGCTACGAGTCCACCGTGTGGGCGATCATCATCATCGCGGCGGCGATCGGCGCGTCGGTGGCCATCTACGGCGGCACCTCGCCGATCTTCGTGGCGTACGGCGTCGCCATGTGCGGCATCGGCATGCTGACGCTGACCGGCAACACGATCTCGATGGACGTGTTCGGCCCGGTAGCCGACAACGCCAACGGCATTGGCGAAATGGGTTACGACAAGGCCGAGATGGGCGAGGAAAAGTACAAGAACGCCCGCCAGATTCTGGCCGACCTCGACGCCGTGGGCAACACGACGAAGGCCGAAACCAAGGGCATCGCCATCGGTTCGGCGGTCATCGCGGCGGTGTCGTTGTTCGCCAGTTTCATCGCCGTCATGACCATGGGCA
The DNA here is from genome assembly GCA_050013395.1 of Verrucomicrobiia bacterium. GTDB lineage: Bacteria > Verrucomicrobiota > Verrucomicrobiia > Palsa-1439 > Palsa-1439 > JBEKZD01. The sequence continues at coordinate 21,971 of JBEKFI010000068.1, forward strand.
GCGAAGAGAGAATCAGCGAAATGACCACCGCGCAGTACAACAACGTGGCCGGCATATTGACCGTTGCCAACCCGACGCTGTTCATCGGTTTGTTGCTTGGCGGTGCGGTGCCATTCCTGTTCAGCTCGATGACCATTCGCGCGGTTGGCCGCGCGGCGTTCCTGATTGTGCATGAATGCCGCAAGCAGTTCCGCGACAAGGAAATCTGGGCGGGCACCAAGACGCCGGATTACGGACGGGTGGTTGGCATCTGTACGGCGACGGCGCAGAAGGAACTCATCGGCCCCGGGATCTTGGCGATTCTTGCGCCGCTGTCGGTCGGATTCCTGCTCGGGCCGTTGGCGCTGGCGGGTTTCCTCGCCGGCATGATTCTCGTCGGCCAATTGCTGGCCGTGTTCATGTCCAATGCTGGCGGCGCGTGGGACAACGCGAAGAAACTGATCGAAGACGAACCGCGTAACCCCGAGAAGAACACGGGCAAAGGCTCCGAGAGACACAAGGCCAGCGTCACCGGCGACACTGTCGGCGATCCCTTAAAAGACACTGCTGGCCCTGCCATCAACCCGCTCATCAAAGTCATGAACATGGTGAGTCTGCTGTTGCTGCCGCTCGTGTTGAAGTTCCACAAGGTCGTAGGTCTGGAAAGTAGCGGCAAGTCGCCCTTCGCCCTCGCCATCGTGATCGCGGTGTTGGCGCTCGCCGCTATCGTCTGGGCGGTCAATAGGTCCAAGACGGACTCGCCGGAGATGAAGGCGATGGAGAAGGAATTCGAACAGGCGAAAGCGTAAGAAGCTATAGTAGGGCGGGCGTCTCGCCCGCCCATTACCAGACCACTGGGCCTGCGGGCGGGACGCCCGCGCTACTTGCCCGCGATTTTTGCGTTGATCTCGCGGATCATCGCGGTGTTTTCGCGAACGACCCGATACTCGACCCAGAAGGCAAGCCCGACGAAGATTCTTCCCATCTGCAGCATGGCGCGAGGATATGTTGTAGCGGCGCTTCTGTGAAGCGCCGAATGAATTTGTCTGATCGGACAACCGCGCTTCGCAGAAGCGCGGCTACACCGACGAAGGTTGCGCGAGTGCCTGCTCGATGGCAGCGAGTTCATCGCGCGTCAACAGCGGCAGATTGCCGGCGGCGACATTGGCTTCCAGTTGGCTGCGGTTCTTTGCTCCGGGAATACAGATAGACACAGCTTCGTGAGTCAGCACAAACTTGATCGCCAGTTGCGGCAGTGTGATTCCGGTCTTCGCCGCGACGAGCTTCAGCCGCTCGACTGCCTCGATGTCGCGCTCGAAGTTCTTGCGATTGTCATCTTCCAGCCACTTGGAGCGGATGTCTTCGGGATCAAATCGCGTGTCTTTTGTGTACTTGCCGGAAAGTTTTCCCATTGCCAACGGCCCGCGCGCAATAAAGGCGATGCCGTGCGCCTGACAGTAGGGCAGGGTTCCCTGTTCGGGCTTCCGATCCAGCAGATTGTAATTTGACTGCACCGACGAGAGGTTGTTCCGCTCATTGAACTGCTGGACCATGTCGAAATCGTTGGTCGAAACGCCAAACGCGCGGATCTTTCCCCGCTTCTGCAGCGTTTCAAACGCGTCGAGGAATTCCGTCCACCGTTCCGTACGCCAGAGGTGGCACTGGTAGAGGTCGATATAATCCGTCCGCAGGCGGCGCAGGCTGGCCTCGCAAGCCCGGAGAATATAATCGCGCGACTCATTGAACGTGCGCCGGCCCTGGTCGTCATGCCAGTAGCCGACCTTGGTGGCGATGAAGACACGGTCACGGTGCGGCTTGAGCGCCTGGCCGACAATTTCCTCGCTGTGGCCCCAGCCGTACATGTCGGACGTGTCGAAGAAGTTCACCCCGAGTTCGACGGCGCGCTGAACCGTGGCGATGGACTCGGCGTCGTTCACACCGGTCCAACCGTCGGGCTTGCCGTCCAAGGTAATTGCGCCGCCGAATTGCCAGCAACCGACGCCGACCTGACTGACGCGCCAACCGGTTTTGCCAAAAGTGCGGAATGTCATTGCGTATTGCGACTATCCGATTTGCAGCGAATGGCGCAAGGGAAAAGTAACCACAGATGAACGCTGATTGACGCGGATATCCATACGTTCGTATTCTCTCCTTCCTCTCCAAATAAGACCTTGGCATCGCGCAGCCATTTGAGCTTGTCGTCAAATCCTCCTTCGCCAAAGCTACGGCGGACAGGGAGCAGCCGGTTCATGGACACGCAGTGTAGCAAGACCGGCTCAGTTGGACAAGCCGCGTGGACCCGCTGCTGCTAGGAACGGAATCAGGCTCTAATACCCGCTGGGCGGGGTAGCAGGCGCTGGCTGCGTCGGGTTCGTTGTGGGCGGCGCGGCGTTTTTGTCGGCGGCCAACGATTCGACGGCCTGTTGCATCGCCTTGTCGTAGGCTTCTTCCGCGTGGAGTCCGTAGCCGGCGATGAAGCCGCGACGGAACTCGTCACGGGAGGCAGGTGGCGCATTGACGATGTACTGTTTCAGGTACACCACCAATTGGTCCCAGGGGATCAGCTCCAGCCGCAGATCTTTGGCCCAGTCGTGGCCGAGTTCCAAGTAGCTGCGGACCTGCACCGTCTGCGGTCGGATGGAGGCCGAATTGTCGGCGCTGGAATCGTATACGTAGGGCGCGGAGGAATAGGTGCCGTAGGAATACACCGGATAAGAATTGTATACGGGATACGAATTGTACACGGGATACGGATAGACCGGATAGTAGCCGTAGCTCGGATAGTAATACAACGAGGCGCCACCAAAGAAGAAACCGAACGAATTACGATGATAGGGGAAGTACCCGTGATTCCCGAACCTGTTGTGGCTGTATAAGGAGTTTCGATTCGCAAACGCGGTCTGACTTCCCCCGCCGTAAACCATGCCTCGGTTGCCGGTGAAACTTCTACCGGGCGACCCAGATTCGCCTCGTCCCATGGCGGCGTCGGTCCGAGCCGCCAAACTGAGGATCGCGATCGCCATCAGAGTGCTGAACCAAAGTGTTCTCATTTGCACGACCTCCATTTCGTCCATCAGACGGTCAAATCCTACGATTATTCAATAGCACAAAACGGATGCCACCGCAAACAAGCGGCCTGCGGCTTGTCCACCCGTCAATTGAACTTTTACAGAGCAGCGAAAATCGTTCGTGACCGTTGCGGATAAATCTGCTACTGTTGTTCCAAACAAGGTCATGAACTCGTTGTGGTTGATCATTGGATCGCTGGCCGCGTTTGCCGTGGCGTATCGGTACTACTCGGCGTTTCTGGCGGCCAAAGTCGCCATGCTCGATGATTCCCGGCCAACCCCTGCTCACCGCCTGAAAGACGGCGTGGATTATCATCCCACCAAGCGAATTGTTCTTTTCGGCCACCATTTTGCGGCAATCGCCGGGCCCGGCCCGCTGGTCGGGCCGGTTCTGGCAGCACAATGGGGATTTCTGCCGGGATTCGTCTGGATCGTCATTGGCGCGTGTTTGGCGGGGGCCGTGCATGATTTTGTCATCCTCTGGGCTTCGGTGCGGCAGGACGGATTATCGCTGCCGCGGTTGGCGCGCTTGAACATCGGCCCCGTCGCCGGTGCAACGGCCTCGGTGGCTACGCTGTTCATTGTCGTCTGCACGCTGGCGAGCGTGGGCATCGTTGTCGTAAACGCCTTGGCCGAGAGCGCTTGGGGCATGTTTACCATCGTCGTCACGATCCCGGCGGCGCTTCTTACCGGGTTGTGGATGTACAAGATTCGTCCCGGCAAAGTCGGTGAGGCATCGGCCATCGGCGTGACGATCGTAATGCTCGGCGTGCTCCTCGGCAAACCGTTTGCCGAAGCGTCGTTCGCTCACCTCCTGTTGTTCAGCAAACCGACCCTGTCCATCATGCTGCCGGTCTATGCCTGCATCGCCTCGATCCTGCCGGTCTGGGTGCTGATGTGTCCGCGCGACTACCTGAGTTCCTACATGAAGATCGGCGTGATGGTCGTGCTGACGGTCGGAATTTTCCTCGCGCATCCGACGTTGAAGATGCCGGCGACGACGCCATTTCTCAACGGTGGCGGGCCGGTCATTACGGGCGCGGTCTGGCCGTTTGTGTGCATCGTCATCATGTGTGGCGCGATTTCCGGGTTCCACGCGCTGATCGCCTCGGGCACGACGCCGAAGATGGTGAACAAGGAATCCGACATCCGTGTGCTCGGTTATGGCGCGATGATTGTCGAGGGATTCGTGGCGCTGACGGCGCTGGTGGCGGCGTGCGCGCTGCAGCCGGGCGATTATTTCGCGATCAACGTCGCGCCAGCCAAACAGCCGGCCCTGGTGCAGCAAGCCGCCGCCCAGTATCACTGGGATTTGGAGCCGAAGGAGCTCACGCAGTTGGAAGAGGGCACGAAAGAGAAACTCGTAGGCCGTGTCGGTGGAGCCGTGACGCTGGCCGTCGGCATGGCCAAGGTCTTTGCCGCGTTGCCCGGGCTGAAGACGCTGATGTCGTACTGGTACCATTTCGTGATCATGTTCGAGGCATTGTTCATCCTGACGCTGTTGGAGACCGGCACGCGCGTGGCGCGCTTCGTCTTCCAGGAAACGGCGGCCAGTTTCACGCCGAAGGCGGCCATCGGCGGCAAGCCCCATTGGGGGATGAACATTTTCATGAGCGTGCTGACCTGTTTCTGCTGGGGCTATCTGCTTTACACCGGCAACATCAACACGCTCTGGCGGATGCTCGGCATCGCCAACCAATTGCTCGCCACCATCGCCCTCGCCGTCGGCACCACCTACCTGCTGCTGCACGCGCCGAAACGAATCCACGCGCTGTGCACGGGTATCCCGTTCGTCTTCGTAATCGTCACCGTGCTGGCCGCCGGCTGGCTGAGCGTGGCCGGTTGGTGGAACGATGAAATCCCGCAGCTCCTCGCGCAATTGAACCAGCCGGACCTCACAGCCACTGCTGCTGACGCGATCCGCCAACAAGTGTTCACGTTGCGGCTGACGGCGGTGTTGGCGATCATCATGTTGGCGCTGACCGTGGTGATTGCGCTCGACGCGGTGCGACGCTGGTTCGCCATTCTGGTGCAGCCGGCACCTGTGCCGCAGGCGACCGTTACTGAAACAGTCTGACGCGCCGCCTTTTGAACGGCAGGATCAACAAGATTCCCGCCGCGAACCCGCCGACATGTGCCCAGAACGCAACACCACCGGTCACGTTGACGCCGAGCACGACCAGGCCGCTCAAAAGTTGGATCGCAAACCAAAAGAACAACAGCAACCACGCGGGCAGATAGATGAACCGCAAGAAAATCCAGATCGGCACCAGCGTGAGCACCCGCGCCCGCGGGAATAGCAACAGATACGCGCCGAGCACACCCGAGATTGCGCCGCTCGCCCCGATCATTGGCGTGGTGGACTCCGGTGAGATCGCCACTTGAGCCGCTGCTGCTGCCGCCCCGCAAAGCAAGTAGAAGATGATGAACTTGAAGTGGCCGACGGAGTCTTCGATGTTGTTTCCGAAAATCCACAAGTACCACATGTTGCCGATGATGTGCATCCAGCCGCCGTGAAGAAACATCGAAGTGAGAACCGTGGCGTACGCCGCGGCCGATGGAGCCTGAACCAGGTGCGCGGGAGTCAGGGCGAAACTGGCGAAGAATGCCCGGGCGTGCTCCTCATTCGGCAGTCGCAGTTCCTGGACGAAGACCAGAGCGTTGATCGCAATCAAGCCGACCGTCACGAACGAAACCGTGCGGGTCGGATTGTCGTCGCGGATGGGAATCATTTCGCCGGTGTCGGCGTCTTTGTCGGGGGCGTGTTCGTCGAAGGCGTCGGGGCAGGGGATGGTTCAGGAGCAACGCCCAACAGGACTTGCTTCAGCCAGTCCAGCAGAATGGTGGGCAGATCTTTCACGCCCTTGAGCATGTTGGCGCCATGCAAGTTGCCCGTACAAATGATGAGGGCATTCGTATCGGAAGCATGGCCTGTCTCCTTGCGGATTTCGATCAAACGTTTGGACGACTCAAATGCAAACGCATCGTGCTGAGAGACAGCGATGCGCAGCGGCACAGCACCGAGCTTCTGCATCGCATCATCGGTGCGCACGTCTTTGTAGTTGAGGCCGGGACTGAGCAAGACCAACGTCGCCAGGTCTTCGTTGAACATCGTGTATCGCAGCGCAATGTTGGCTCCCAGGCTGGCGCCAACGATTCCAACCCGATGCTTGTCGATGCCGGGTTGATCGAGCAGCCAATCCGTCGCCACGTTGACGTCCAGGAGCATGTCCTGAAAATCGCGGGGAGTGAACTTGTGGTAGTCCAGCAGCTCCGGTCCCTGCGCCGTGAGCCTGCGTGTGCTTTCGCCGTGGCCGCGCAGGTCGATCGCGAGCGCAGCAATGCCGTTTCGCTGGAGCAGGCTGGCGAACCCGCTCCATTCGTCGCGATTCGTCGCGAATCCGTGGAGCAATACGACCGCGGGCGCTGAATCGCCCGCCACGGGATAGTATGCCGCTGAGATTCCGACCTCGTCGGCTGTCGTCAACCGGACTGTGCGGACGGTTTGGGCCACGGAGACGTGCGTCACGGCCAGCACGGAAACCGCAAGAGTTACGAGTCGTTTGAGCACGGCGTGAACTCTAGCACAGCGTCAGGTCAGTTCAACGGTTTTCAGCAGTTCGGCGCGCAACACCTCGCGGGCGAGCCGGCGGCGTTCTGCCGTGGGCAGCGATTCGGGAATCCACAGACAGAATGGGCACCCGAACATGACGCTCATCGTCGCGCGGCGCAATCGGCCCTCGCGAAACGGGAGCCAATTCCGCCACATGTACGGCTTGCGCGTGTCGCGGACAACTACCGGCAGAATCGGCGCGCTCCCCAACAACGCGATCAGTCCTGCGCCCGGCTTGAACTCAGGCTGACCACCCAGCACCGATTTCTCCGTGAGACGGATTCCGGCTTCGGGGAACAGGCCGACGCAATGTCCCGTGCGGAGCCGGCGCACCGCTTCCCGTGCCGCCCTGGCGTCCGGCCGCGAGCGGTCCACGGGGAACGTAAACTGCCGCGCCAACACACCTACCACGGGGATGCGGAACACTTCCACCATCGTCATGAACTCCACGGGGCGCGGCAGCGCCACCGCGAGCATCGGCGGATCGGCCCAACTGATGTGGTTGCAGACCACCAACAGCCCACCTGACCGCGGCACACGGTCACAGCCGCTCACCTGCGTCGAGAAGATGACGCGAAAGATGAACAGAAACGCCAACCTGCCCACGGCGTAAAGAATGCGGCCGATCCAAGTCATGCCCTTGTGTAGCCGAATCGCCCGTCGGGCGCAACCTCATGGAATTGGCGTGTAGGCAACTTCGACAAGCAACTCCGCCAACTGCTGCGCCGCGTCGAAGCAGGACGGCGACGCAGGCGAAGCGACGGACGGCTTCCCGCGACTACAGGATCGCGGTCGTCCCGTAGCGATCTCCTCGACCAATGCCCGCTGGAAGGTGCGGCGATCACCACAATCCACCACACGACCCCGCGCGCCGTAATGCGCGTGCGACAGGATCCGACAGCCCGCCGCTTCCGCCTCGGCAATCGTCAGCCCATAACTCTCGTGTCGTGACGGCGAAACGAAGAGGTCCGCGCGTTGGAGCAGTGCGGCTTTTTCTGCTCCCGTCACGTGGCCGGGGAACTCGACGCGGATATGATCAAGTTTCTGCGCTAACCGGCGCAACTTGCGCGCATACCGCTGACCTTTCATATACGCCGGCCCGCCGCAGATGAAGACACGCACCGCGCACCCGTGCGTCTCCACATCTCGCAAAGCGACGAGCAGCCGATCAAGGCCCTTCTCCGGCGACAGGCGGCTAAGCGTGAGGATGACAAACTCATCCTCGGCAATCTGGAACTGTTTAGTGGCGCAGGCGTCCCGGCCTGCGGTCGTTCGCTGGCTGACATCGCCCCACGGCAGCACTACGATCTTTCCTGTCGTACACCACGGATAACAGCGCAGAATCGTCTTCTGCATCGGTGCCGACGGCACCACCAACCGCGCGCTGTACCGCACACACTCGAATTGTTTTTGGAATACAAGCTGCAGCATGTCAGGCAACAGCGAGAATCGGCGAAACTTTGCCGCCGTTTCCGGTTTCACCAGTCCGTGCAGGTAGAACTTGGTGAAATAATCGACCACATCCACGTGAAAAATGGTGACGATCCGATACCCGCGTTCACCGAGCGCAACGAAATCCGGTCCTTCACTGATATCGTTGCTCAATACAACGCATTTCCGTGGATCGTGTCGCAGGATTTCCGCTGTCGCCGCTCGCTCAAATTGCCGGCAGAACCGGGCGTACTCCAGTTCGTGCATCTCTGCCAGCGGTTTGTGGAGGGACGCGCTCTGTCGTGCCCGTGGTTCGGGGTGTAGCGGCGTTTCTGTGAAACGCCGTTGTGTGGATTGAGGTGCGGCCTCTTCTGCGCTTTGCAGAAGCGCAGGTATACTAGAATTGGCAGGCGCGTCATCGCCACAGAACCCCAGCGACCGCGGACTGAGCACCGCCAACGCGAATGATTGCCGCTCACGCCACTCCCGAATCAACCAATCCGCTACCGCCTTCCCGCCACCCAGCGGCTCAGTATCGGGAAAGCCGGCGTGTGCGGCGGTGTAGATGATTTTGAGATTCACGTTTGCCCGGACATTTAGCAGAATCACGTTACTCACAGCAAGCCACATGGATAAGCCTAAACATTCGCAAGCAAGTTTGCTTATGCGACAGAATCTGTTTCGCAGCTTGTCCAGCTTCCATGATTTGGAATGCCGTATCTCCGCGCTGCCGTCGGAAGAGCGCGGCGATGCTTTTGAGGTGTTCGCTGAAGCTTACTTGGCCACTCAACCCACGCCGCAGGCAAAGGAAGTCTGGCCGTTTGATGTCATCCCGCCATCGCTGAAAGATCGGCTCGCGCTGGGCCGGGGACGCGACATGGGCGTGGATGGTGTCTTCGAGACTAGGCTGGGTGAGTTTAACGCCTATCAGGTCAAGTTCCGCACGGGCCGGACATAGCTGCCGTGGCAGGAGCTTTCCACTTTCATGGGATTGAGCGACCAGGTCAGCGAGCGAGTGCTGTTCACAAACTCCGATGACCTGCCGGCGGTACTCAACCAGCGGAAAGGTTTTTACTGCATTCGCGGGAGCGACCTCGACAAATTGGAGCGCCGCGACTTCGAGGCGATCTCGGCGTGGCTCCAAGGTGCAGTGGTTTCGCGCGAAAAGAAGCGTCCTCAACTGCACCAGCAGGAGGCGCTGGATCACCTCCTGCCCGCTCTCGAAAAGAGCGACCGCGCGACCGCCATCATGGCTTGCGGCACCGGCAAAACCCTCCTCGCACTGTGGGTCGCCGAACGTCTTAACAATGTGGGAGCGGCCTCAGCGCCGCGACCTGCCGGCAACATCCTCGTCCTCGTACCCTCATTGGCTTTGCTCCGCCATACACTCCACGAATGGCTGCGCGAAACAAGCTGGCTGAATTTCGCGTACCTCTGCGTCTGCTCCGACCCGACCGTCAACACCGGTACCGACGAACTGATTGTCCGCCAATCCGACCTCGACTTTCCCGTGACTACCGATGCTGAAGTTGTTCGTCGTTTCCTGCTGGAGGGCGCGGCTCCAGCCGCGCCGCCGGTAAAGATCATCTTCTCCACCTACCAATCCGCCGCCGTTGTAGCCGCGGGCGTTGACCGCGGATTTGCCTTCGACCTCGCCATCTTCGACGAAGCGCACAAAACCGCCGGCCGCGAAGGCCGCAACTTCAGCTTCGCGCTCGACGACGAGAATCTGCCCGTCAAGAAACGTCTTTTCTTCACCGCCACGCCGCGCCATTACGACGTGCGCAAGCGTGACAAAGAAGGCGACGCCAAGCTGGTCTATTCGATGGATGTGCGCGAAGTCTATGGCCTAGTCGCGCACACCCTGACGTTTGCCGAAGCTGCCCGACGCGGCATCATCTGCAACTACAAAGTCATCATCTCCGTCGTCACCAGCGACAGGGTCAACGACCACCTGCTGCGGCATGGCAAAGTGCTGGTCAAAGGCGACGAAATCCAAGCCGG
>JBEKFI010000069.1:0-16282 GCA_050013395.1 Verrucomicrobiia bacterium
GGGCTGCTACAATTGTATTTCGTATAGGCAAATCCCTTCAGGCGTTTGGGATTGCCCCCCGTCCAAGGGCTGCTACAATATCCGCGTGAGATAGGTGAGTGCCGCCTCGGTTTGGGATTGCCCCCCGTCCAAGGGCTGCTACAATAGTCCCGCTGGGACAGCATTGTCCGATTGGGTTTGGGATTGCCCCCCGTCCAAGGGCTGCTACAATACGAACACAAAACAGAGCCAGGTAAAGACGGTTTGGGATTGCCCCCCGTCCAAGGGCTGCTACAATGATACTGCCGAAGGAACTACCGTCAGTCTCGTTTGGGATTGCCCCCCGTCCAAGGGCTGCTACAATGGGAACAACTTTATCCAGCAACGTGCTCGAGTTTGGGATTGCCCCCCGTCCAAGGGCTGCTACAATGCAAAGAGTTTCATTAGCTACCGAAACTATGTTTGGGATTGCCCCCCGTCCAAGGGCTGCTACAATGCCCGGTCGTCAGCGGGAACCGGCAAGACGGTTTGGGATTGCCCCCCGTCCAAGGGCTGCTACAATTCTGGGCGTTCAACTCAGCCGCGCCTTGCGGTTTGGGATTGCCCCCCGTCCAAGGGCTGCTACAATCTAGCAGCCGTCTCCGTGCGTTGCAAAATCGTTTGGGATTGCCCCCCGTCCAAGGGCTGCTACAATTCTGCATGATCTGTGTCGCGTTGATGTCCTGTTTGGGATTGCCCCCCGTCCAAGGGCTGCTACAATGCGTGTGTTCCGAGGCTTCTTGAGCTTCTTGTTTGGGATTGCCCCCCGTCCAAGGGCTGCTACAATCACCATAGCGGTCTATCAGTGGCAGGAAAGGTTTGGGATTGCCCCCCGTCCAAGGGCTGCTACAATCGATCTACCGCGTCCTATCACGTTGGGTTCGTTTGGGATTGCCCCCCGTCCAAGGGCTGCTACAATCGGTTGACGACGGAAGTGGTTGGTGATACGATGCGCAGCGTTTGAGATCGCGGTAGCCCTTGGACGGGGATTAGCACCATCTCAAATATGTTAGCCAACGTCGGGCGCTGGGAGTTAAAAGCTACACCCCGACGGCCTTGGGTAACCAAGGTTTAACGAGGCTAGAGCGGCGGCCACGCAAGTGGCCGCCGCTCGCTTTTCAGAAGAAAAGCATTTGCTGCGGCATGTCTTCGGGTGCGACCTTCTTCTTGCTCTGGACAACGATCATCCGACCCCACTGCGCGTCGGTGATGATCAACGCGCGCACTTCGCCGCGTGCCGGTATCTTCGGTTTGAGTCGGCGCATTTGCGTGTCCACGCGGTCAGCGCTGCCGCACGGGCGGGCATAAACGCTGTATTGCATCATGAAGTAGCCGTCGCGGATGAGATCGTTGCGGAAATCAGCGGCGGTCTTGCGCGCTTCGGGCGTGTCCACCGGCAAGTCGAAGAAGACGATGACCCAAGCCATACGATATTTGCAGGCGATGGTGGAGCGGGCGTGTTTCATGCCGTTCGATCGCAAGCGGGACGCTCGCGCCACTCTATTTCATTCCAACATCGGGATTCGCAGCGGCAACGGCGCGCGGGCGATGCACGCCTTGGCAAAACTCTCGACATACAGGTCAACCGCCGGTAGGAAGCGGACCTTCACTTTGTCCATTGGCACTTCCTTGGTCAGCAGTCCTGCGGCGACGGGAATCCACGCGGACATTTCGCCGGGTTTGCCACCGTCGTTGAGGTGGCGCAGGAGTTCCGCGTCCAGCCACGGGCGCAACGGCTCCATCAAATCATCCGCGAGGGCGAAGCTGCCGGCCTTGGCGGAATGCGCGATGCCGAGCGCGGCGATGAACCCGTGCGCGGCCAGGCTGCGCAACACGGCGGTGCGGACGACGGCGTAACCGTAGTCGAGCATCCCGTTGACGCCTTTGCGGGTGCCGGGGTCGCGCGTGGTTTCGTCGGTGCGCATGCGGTGCAACAGATGCCGCCAGTAGTTGCGGGCGGCGCGCGACTCGGCGGCATCCGGATGAATTTCTCCGGCCGTGCAACGCTCGGCAATGGCCGTCAGTAAATCACGAACCCGGTGCATATTGCCCGGCACGGCGGCTTGGTTGCGAACTTTGGCGGTAATGACCTTGCGCCACACGGCGAGTTTCCATTCCGGTGTCCATTCGACTTGTCGGCGCAACAGTTCGGTGTTGGTCGCGCGGTGATAGGGAAGCGCCATCGCGCACGGCTCGAACCGTTCGTTGCAGACGAGGAACAACACGTTCAACTCCGCCATCCGTCGCAACGCCCCGGCGGTGACGGTCAGGTCTTGCGCGGCGGAGATGATGACCGCCACGTCCGCCAGCGGTACGGTGCGCTCCGTACCTTTCTCGGTGTCGGTGACGTGAAGCTGGTCAAGCTTCAGCCGCACCCGCAGATTCGGACTGAGCAGATGAAGGATGTGGTAGCTCATTTCTCATCGCTCTCATCGTCTTCCTCTTCTTCGTTGCTCTCTTCCGCGACTTTGACCGCCTTGGGGAACTGGAAACCAAGGGCTGGAATCAACTTGTGCCAGTACGGTTTGAAACCGGTAGCGGGAAAGTCATTGGCTAGCCTCGCTTCATTAGTGTTGGCAACATGTGCCTTGGCTAACGTTACTTGGTGTTCACCGAGAACTTCCACTAGGTATTCGCCTGCGGGATAAGCCGCGCTGTAATCACGTTCGAGCTTCAACATTTGGTCTTTGCGTATGATAAGCAATGGTTCTGCCTTGGCGTCAAATTCATACGCTGAAAATGGCTTATCCTTGCGCCATCGCGGCACGAAAACAGGAACGACACCTGGCCCACAGGCATACGGCATCAGACGCACCTCCCAATAGCCGTCTCGTTTAATGTAAACATGCTCGCCATTCCAGCCGGGGATCGTCTTCGGTCCAACCGCGACGGAGTTATCGTTGACTGGCTGTTTGTAACGGACTCGTACAATGGGAATCTTGACTTGCGACGGAAAACGAAAATCATCCGGTCGCACATGTAGCCATTGCTGGTAGTGCGAAAAACAAAGCCTTCTCTGAAAGTCCTCGGGCATTGTTTTGAGAAGTCTCTCCGGCTCTGGCATTCTCACTTCAAGCCCGCCAGTGTTGTTTACTCTGAATTCTGGAAGTGCTTTCGGATTCAATGTGATCCGGGACGACGCTTCTTCCGCAGCAAGTACCGGCTCTCGACTTTGATTCTGCATCCACACGTTGAAGTCCGACCATTCGAGTCGTTTGGCGAATTCCTTCGGCGCCTGTTTGAGGTTAGGTTGCGAGTCGAGAGTTTTGACGAACAACTGGGCAGCCTTTTCGACGTAGGAATAAAGTTGGTTCAGATAGCCAACCCAAGCCGCATAGAGGTAATCGGATAACGACGATGGATGAACTTTTCCCAAGCGCAGGTCTTTCGGCGAGATGTCCACCAGCTTCTCTCTCATCAAGTACAAATGCTCGCTGATATTTGCCGGGTCCGGTCTGCGGGAGAAGAAAGACGTTTTGTACGCCTGTTTATGTCTGCTTTGTGAAGCATGGTGCTGAACGCTGTTCTCCCCCACGATTCGCTGCATCCATTCGGCGGTGGCCTTTCTCATTGGTTCATAAGTGACAAAAAGCGGATGCCGCGCCATGAGGCGCTTCTTCACAGCGTCGAAGTACCACCACCCCTTTTCCTCCCAATCCTTGGTCGCGTTATGGACGCGCTGTGCATACGCAGGCCATGTACAGGAGATCACCATCGCATCCAGTGCGTGATGCCGATGATCCCCACGATTCTTTTCAAAGCGCCGCTTCCGTGCTTCCTTGTGCTCCGCCTTCTCCGCTGGGGAAAGCTTGTCCCATTCTTCCTGTGAAAGCGAAGGAACTTGCGGGTGGAGGATTTCGTTCAACTCCCAAGCTTCGCGAAAACGGGCTGTGATCTCACCATTCGTCACGAGGAATTGCTTTGATGGAATGTTGCCTTGTTTGTCCGTCGGATCGCGGCCATCATCGCCAAGCCAATCGAATTCAATCAGGCACAGCCGACGCACCATCTTCGAGATATAAGCCGTCGCGGCGAGCGGTGCCTGAGACTCAATCAGTTGCTCGGCCTCCTCGCGCGTCTGCGCCAAGAAGATTTCCAACTTTTTACCGGAGAAGCGCTTCCGAGCGTTCTCCTCGATTGCCGGCCACAATGGGTCAGAACCAAAAGCCTCACGCGGAATCTTGTTCTCCATGTCCGTTCGGTTACATCGAACGTGTGCGACAGTCAGGTTGTAGAACTCGTTGCAGGGTGTCAGTGACTTCGGATAAAGATGTGCGATGTCGGCATCGCCATTGTACAGGGCGTCTTGATCGAAGGACTGCCGGCAGAAGGGACATTCAAAGCCGACTTCTTTTGCCAGCCGATAACGAAGGATGGCGTTCTTGGAGGTGGATTGGCGCTCATCTTTGAGCTTCTCGTAAACCTGCTGCCGATCCTGTCGGTTCTTCTTCTGTTGGGATTTCTTCTCCTCCTTTTTCTTCTTGCTGAAAGCAAGCGAGCGGACGGCTTCAACAACAACGAAACCGGGCGTTCCATGTTCTTTCACCAGACGGCGCAGCAATCGCAAAAAGAGCGTCAACCGATGCCGCACAAGTCCGTGGCGGATTCCGATGAGAAATTGTTCCATCGCATCTTCCTTGGATTCGTTAGGCTGTCGGAGCAGCGGCTGAATGGCGTCCATTGTTTGCCCTGCGCTAAGATTCTCCAGTACGGTCTTGATGTTCCGTAGAGTTGCGGTACAGAACTTCGCTCGCCCTTCACCAGTGCGCGAGACAAGGTCAGGTTGATCCTCGATCAACTGATACCGGTGGCGATACTCATCCGCCCACTTATTGAGGACGCCTTCCGTAATCTTGATTTCGACTGATTGGCTGGAGTCCGGGGGGGTCTCAGCAATCTTCTTCGCCTTCTTCGGTTTCCTCTTTGAACTATCGTAAATTTCGCGGAGACGGATCAAACTTGCCATGTCGGGAAGAACTCGCTTCCCTGCGCTGCGATCAATGACGCGGAAATTGAAAAGCGCCTGTTCAAATTGTGTCTCACGAAATACCGGCTTGTTCTTGCGGACAACGTGAAGCGGACAGCCTGATTCATCAAACGGCTTAAGCAAATCCAAGCCGGGATTACGATTGTCGAAGCGCGGCCAGCGCAAACCGAGAACGCCGGGGTTGTGCGCCTCGGTGGCCTTGAAATAGACGTGGTGCTTCTTCACTTCCTGCGTGTCGCCATACAGCAGCCAGTCGGCTTTGCCAGCAAGTTGCGGATACTTGTTGGCGATGGCGCGGAATTCCTTTTCGAGAAGCTTACGCGGCCAGACACGTTTTCGTTGTGTTGGCCTCTTGTCGAGGAACTGACATGGAAACTCGCAGCCGCTCTTGTCGAACTCCGATTGCACTTGATCGGGCGATAATGTGCCGCTGCTCCATTCCTCAGGCTTTTCCCCTGTGTCGTCAGCCTCTTTGTTCGCCCACGGTACGTTCTTTTCATAACCACGGCGTTTCCAGAGGTGGGCGATGGCGGCGTGGAGTTCTTCGAGCGAGAGTTTGTCGCCGTTGACGGCTTTCACGCGGAGAGCTACCGGGTCGTGTACAATATCGGGCTTTGGCTTTGGTAAGCCGAGCTTCTCCAATTCCTTCGCCAGCCATTGGCGGCGGTATTTCTTGGAGCGGAGCGTGCGGCGTTGCCGGCGCAGTCCGCGCCGGGTGTCGAGCTTGCTGGTATCCTCCGGGCAGATGATGACGCCGACATCGAGAAACCCCTTGCCGCGCCGCACGGCGTAGCCGATCGAACCGGTGCCGACATCAAAACCGAATACGAGACCTTTCAGAAAAGACTCGTTGAGGTCAGTGGGTTTCGGCATGATGGCCATACTCCTTCCAGTCGAAGTTGTTGACGTAAGTGTCGAACTTTCAGGTCGCGCTGTCGAGGCATAATTTACAGCCAGCAGCGGCGGCTTGGTCGCGCTGAAGAACTGGGGTCGCATCTGATTATTCTTCATTTTGCCGATTTACGACAAAGAACCGGGTCGCGTCTGCCCGCCAATTCGATTATGATCTGGTCGCGATGAAAGACGGAAACCCTGAATCGCTGCCCGGTATGTAACCACGTCGGTAATCAGATCTTCACTCTGAGGCGCGAAGGCTCGAAGATTCGGCTTGTAACGCCGTTGTCGTTTTGCTAGACTGCCATCGATGGATGGAGACAACGACATATCGCACTACATAAACAACACAAATAACTAACAGATCAATTCGCGTAGCTTCGGCTCTTGCCCGTCACGAAACTGGCACTTTCGACTCAAAGAGCGCTGCTGAAGCTTGGCCCTGCAAGGGCGCGCTGAAAGCGCTTCTTTGAGGGCACGCCAGTGCCTGTGATGGGGCGTGAGTAAGCGCGCCCCTTTTTTGTTGGGCATGACCCTTCACCAATGGGGCGGAAGCGAGCCAACAAGGAGTTCACAGTATGGCAAGCCCAAAACAGATCGCAGCGAACCGGAACAACGCCCGCAAATCCACCGGGCCGATAACGGCGGCAGGCAAGGCCGTCTCCAAAATGAACGCGGTCAAGCACGGCATCCTGTCGAACGACGTGGTAGTACGCGGGATGGTTATCCATGAATCTGGACACCAGTTCAAGGCGCTGCGCGAGCAGTTCTGGGAACACCTGGCGCCCGTCGGCCCTCTGGAGGAAATGTTGGTGGACCAGATCGTGACAACTCATTGGCGGCGGCGCCGGGCCTTGACCGCCGAAACCGGGGAGATCGCCCTCAGCGTGGACAACGGCCATTGGCGGCGAAGCAAGTGGAGGCCCGCGTCCAATTGGGTAACGTATGCGGATTGGAGGGATATGGTGTCCGCGATGAAGGAGTCGGCAGTGGGCATCGATGTCCTCATAACGTTCTTGGAGAAAGTCCGCGACGACGTACAGAGAGATGGCGAACTGACGGAGGCCGCGCTTCAGCGCCTGCGCGGGCGGTTCGGGAATAAATCGAACAGCATGGTTGATGAATTGACAAAGTTTCGCGCCATGCTCACCGACAATCCCGACGGGTTGTCCGCCGAGGCGTTGAAGGCGGAACATCGGGAAGCCGTGTTGGATTACATCGAGCGTGAACTGAGTTGGTGCAGGTTTTACATGCAGAAACGCAAGGAGCGGGAGGGTAAAGAGGAGGAAGCGCAGCAAGCCGCGGACGTTTTGCCGTCTTCTGACGTGCTGGACAAAATCCTGCGGTATGAAACCGCATTGGATCGGCAGTTGTACCGCGCCATACACGAACTGGAACGAGTGCAACGGCGGCGCAACGGGGAAGTCGTTCCGCCCCCGCTAACGATGGAGGTGGCCCATTGAAGGTGAATCGCGCCAAAGGCTGTTTTTGCGAAACGAACCCATTTGCCCGGCTACGGAAGCCCCTTGATGTGAACGACATGCAGGGCCGGAGTGGCCATGACATTTCGCCCGAATCAAACCCATTCCAACCAGATCAAACCAAATGAAACCGTGGATGAGTTGGAACGACTGCAACGGCGGCGCAACGGCGAAGTCGTTCCGCCACCGATCAGCATGGAGGTGTCGCATTGACGTTGAATCGCGCCAAAGGCTGTTTTTGCGAAACGAAGCCAAATACCGGTCTTGGTTCTGCCTTTCAAAAGACCGAAAGATGCCGTTGCTGCATCGCCTACCGTCCGACGAAATTCCTTCTTCGCCGCGTGGTGTTGCTTATCAGCGAGCATCCGTTGTTTGGCGCGGCGGCTGCGGTGCTCACTTCGGCGTACGGCTCCCCGAACATTCCGGCGCATCTTATTACCGTCACCGGATTGTAGCCCCGAAAGCCTTCGGGGCAGGTCGTACCTCATGGCCATCGCAAAGGCCGCGAGCAGGCTCGCAGCTACAACCACCCTATCGGCTGCGGACTATGTCAGCGGTAGTGTCCAGTTGCACCTACCGCGCTGATCGTACGAGGAAAATGATTGGCAGAGGCTGTGACGGTGCGTAGCATGCGACTATGAAGCTACCAGACACGGTTCGGATTGAGGTGGGACGGGGCGGGCTGCGGCGCGTGGTGGTTGACACGGCGCTGTCGGACGCGGAGATTTACCTGCTCGGGGCGCACGTAACGCATTTTCGGCCGCGCGGGCAGGGGCCGGTGCTGTTCATGAGCGGGAAAAGCTGGTTCGAGCCGGGGAAACCGATTCGCGGCGGAGTGCCGATTTGTTTTCCATGGTTTGGTCCACGGCAGGATGGGCAGCCAGGCCCGGTGCACGGGTTCGCGCGGCTGCTGGAGTGGGAGTTGACGAGCGCGGAGACCGCGAACGATGGAGCGGTCGAGATCGGCTTCCGGCTGGTGTCCAACGAGGCCACGCGCGAACAGTGGGACGGAGATTTTGAAATGGATTACCGGGTCAGGGTCGGCGCGGCGCTGGGCCTGGAGTTGCGCGTGCGGAATACATCCAGCCGGCCGATTCGCATTGAGGAGGCGTTGCACACGTATCTGGCAGTCAGCGACGTGCGGCAGGTGAGCATTGAAGGGCTGGCGGGCACGACCTATTCAGACCGTGTGGGAACGCCGCGCACTGTAACCGAAGGCGCCGCTCCCATTCGCATCACGGCGGAGACGGACCGGATTTACATGGACACGCGTTCCACATGTTTCGTTCACGACCCCGGCTGGCAGCGGCGGTTGGTCGTCGAGAAAACCGGCTCGGATACGACCGTGGTGTGGAATCCGTGGATCGCCAAGGCGAAGGCGATGCCCGATTTCGGCGACGACGAATGGCCGGCCATGCTGTGTATCGAGACCTGTAACGTCCGCGAGCACGCCGTCACCCTCGCATCCGGCCAGTCGCACGCCATGGGAGCGGTCATCCGTCCGGGGTGAACCTGCACAACTTCATATGCTGACGATTACTCCAGCGCGACAGGGCGACGAAATCCCTTCTTCGTGGCGTGGCGTTTCTTATCAGCAAGCATCCGCTGTTTGGCGCGGCGGCTGCGACGACGTTTCTGGCGGCGGATCTTCTCGATGCGTGCGCGCTCGGCATCGACATGGCCCTTCTGGAGGGCTTCGATCTTGTCCAGCAGAAGCCGGCGGGCAAGAAAGCGGTTGAGTCCCTGATGGCGCGTGGCCTGGCATTTGACCTGGAGACGTGTCGGACGGTGGAGCAGCATCACACAGGTGGCGCTCTTGTTGACGTTCTGGCCGCCGTGACCGCCGGAACGGACGAACGTCTCGTCGATGTCGGCTTCGCGCACGCCGAGCGCGGCCATGCGCTGTGCGAGTTGGCCTTCCTTCTCCGGGCTGACGGGGAACGCGCTCATGGCGGCAGCGTAGCGGGCGGGCGGCGGAAAGGCAATGCGGGCGTGCTTGGCCCCAACCCTTGTGGGAGGGGCATTTCCTTCGGCAGGCTCAGGACAGGCTCTGCCCCGACCGGTCGCGACAAGAATGTCGCTCCCACAACACGATTCTCGCCGCAATAATTGGCAATAATTGTTATTGCTATCCTGGCGGGATGCACTATTGTTAGCGCGCTCGCAGATAGAAGCAGTCCGCAGTGAGATTGGTAGATTGTCAGGCGATCCTTGTGCTCGGTGATAATCCGAAATCCGAATTCCTCGGGAACAGTCACTGAGACCTCCTAACCGCAGCAGAAAGAAAAAACACATAATGGCTACCAAGCTATTCGTAGGAAACCTGTCATTCAACACCACCGAAGGCGATGTTCTGGATCTGTTCAAGCAGGCCGGCAACGTCACCAGTTGCAACCTGATCGTGGACAAGTTCACAAGCAAGTCCCGAGGGTTTGCCTTCGTGGAGATGGGCACGCAGGAAGAGGCCACCAAGGCCATTGCCGATCTTAACGGCAAGGAACTGGATGGCCGGGCTTTGACCGTCAACGAGGCCAAGCCCCGCGAAGATCGGCCCCGTGGCGACTTTGGCGGCGGCCGTGGCGACCGCAAGTTCGCTGGCAGCCGGTACTAACCGGCAAAGAGTCAGTCGTTCTGACGGAAAGGCGTCCTGTGCAAACGGGACGCCTTTTTTCCTCGATACTGGTACAATTTGAGAATTGTAGCGGCGGTCTATGACCGCCGAGGCCCATGATTTCGGCGCTCACAGAGCGCCGCTACGGTGAAACTGTACCACTACCTTTTTCCTTACCGGTTGTCTAATCAGCGGGGTTTTGGTATTGCCGGGTTGTGACGACGAAAGGAGATTTCCCATGCGTTTAACGGTTGTTGTTGTCGCGGCGTGCAGTTTTTTAATTAGCGCGGTCGCAAGTTCCAGCGCGGAAGTCAAGGAGCCTATGGTGTTGTGGCCCGAGGGCGCGCCGGGGGCGCTCGGAAAGACGAACACGGATATTCCGACGTTGACGCCGTACTTGGCGGATCCGAAGGTGGCAACGGGTGCGGCGCTGGTGATTTGTCCGGGCGGCAGTTACGTCAGATTATCTCCACGCGAGGGGAAAGAGTATGCGGTCTGGCTCAACGAACACGGCATCAGCGCGTTTGTGCTGAATTATCGGCTGGGCTCGAACGGGTACCGGCATCCGCGCATGCTGGAGGATGCGATGCGGGGGATGCGGCTGACGCGCGCCAAGGCGGCAGAGTGTGGGATCGACCCGAAGCGGATCGGCATTATGGGATCGTCGGCGGGCGGACATTTGGCGGCGACGTTGCTCACACATTTCGACACGGGCAAGCCGGACGCTGCTGACCCGATCGAGCGGCAGAGTTGTCGTCCTGATCTGGGCGTGCTGTGTTATCCCGTCATCACGATGGGGCAATACACGCACGCCGGCTCGAAGCGCAACTTGCTCGGCGATAATCCGTCCCCGGAAGCGGTCAGGTTGCTCTCCAACGAGTTGCAGGTTACGGCGCAGACGCCGCCGTGTTTTATCTGGCACACGTATGAGGACCAGGCGGTGCCGGTCGAGAACAGCCTGATGTTTGCGGACGCGCTGCGCAAAGCGGGCGTGCCATTCGATCTGCACGTTTACCAGAAGGGCGGCCACGGCCTGGCTTTGGCGGGCGGCACCCATCCCTGGCTGGCGGATTTGATCTTCTGGCTCAAGGCGCAGGGATTCGTGAAGTAGCGGCCGAGCCGCGCCGGACGGGTTGGCTTGAATCCGTCGCTCAGCGCTCTCACTGGATCGGCTCGGGGAGCGTCAGGGGTTTGAACAGGCCGGGCTTTCGACGCGCTGGTAAAGCTCGCGGTAGGCCCGGGCCGGTTCTAGCCCGACTTCCGCTGTCCACGTCGCTGTTTCCGCACTTGCTAGCGTTTGTTCGCGAGATAGCGGATGCGGACGGTGTATTTCACGGCTTCGGGTTGCAGCGCTTGTGCCGTGTAGTTCACCAGTTCGTTCTGGCTGAGTGTCAATGTCGTCCAGGGCGCTTCCGCGCCGGGCACACTGTTCAGCACGATGCCATTCTTGTCCTTGAAGATGGTTTGGACCTGGATCTGCAGTTGCTCGTCGGACCGGCGATTGCGCAGACCGACCTGGATCGCCAACAAGCCCGCCGCGCTGCGCGTCTCCAGCACGGGTGTGTCCACGGCAAGCGTTCGTTGCAGGTCCGTGTCCAACACCACCACGGGTGCTCCGGCCACCTCCAGACTATTCGGGTTGGCAGCCGCGCGATACGGCCCTTCGCCCGCGCACCCGGTCAGGACGGCCAGCATTAAGACCGCAGCCCATTCACAGCACTCAGCAAAGCTAATCCGTTGCATGTTCTCCTCCTAACTTGAGTTTGAGATGTAGCACATCCAATTGGGCGCCTTGATTGCGCACCAACCTGCCATGTTGGCTGCTGACCACTTCGCCCTCAACGCCGAGACCGCGCACTTCAAATTCCTGAGCGCTCGAAGCCACCGTCAGGCCGATCACGTACACCGAGTGGGGCAGGTTGTTCCACCTGCGCACATCGGCCTGCGGCTTGGTGGCGGCCGAGGCTGCTCCGCTCAGAAACGACAGTCCCGCCAGGATGCCGGTCGCAATGTTTCGGTCGCGTTCGTTTTTAATGGTCTCGGAGGCGATTCCTGCGCCTGTGGCCAGCACGGCCGAGGTCACCGCCGTTGCTTGCTTGAACGTGGCTTTCCCGGCCAATATGTAATCCACCTGGCGCTTGCCGCGCGTCGTCGCTTGAAGATACAGGTTCTCGGCCGCAGGCGAGCGGATGACTGAATTGCCGTCAATCAACACCTCAACCTCTCGGACCGTGTCCGGCACTTCGCGATAGTACAGACGTTCGCCATACTTGCCGCCCCGGTACTTGATCGGCCCACGACCGGACTCAACAACCAGCAGCAGGTTGTTGTTGGGACGCGGCGGCGGCACCTCTCCCGGTTTGCTGGTGAACGATCGGGTTCGTTGCAGGGCGCGTTCGGCATCCTCGGGCACGCCGTTCTTGTACGAAGCCAGGGCCAACGCCAGTTCGCTGCTGTACCAGTCACCCGCAAATCCGGGCGCGTCATCACCCGTGACGTCCTGAAGCTCGGAACGTTTGAAGCAGGCAGCAGCGTTGCCGAAGTCCTGCTTCTGCAGGTACACGATCCCCCGGTACAGGTACAGTGCCGAACGCTCATAGGACTCGCCCTTGAACCACTTCTCCTGTTCGGCCACGAACTTGCCTTTGGCGCGTTCCGCTTGGGCAGCGCCCTCCTGCAGCGACTCGACGTCGCGGATCGCATCATCAAACGTCTGCGCTGCCAGGTCCCATTGATGGAACTGCATCGCCGCCAGACCCGCGCGCATGGCGTGCAACGCCTGGTTTTCCCGGCCCTCGGCATACAGCGCCACGTAATATTTCCGCAACGGCGGGATGACGTGCTTTTCGTCCACGAGCTTCTCGGCCGCCGCCAGCGCTTCTTTCGAGATGGGTTTCCCCGATGCCGAACGGGGTCCGCGGGTTGTCGCGCAGCCCCCGGCGGCCAGCAACAACGCCAACCCACCGACAACGAACGTCGTGCGCATATTATCTCGCCGGCTCCTTAGCGGTAGATGGAGTTGTCGCGGCCTTCCTTCTTCACTTCGTACTGATCTTCCCACAACAGCATGTCGTGAATGTCAATCAGCTTGAAGGCAACGAGGAAGTACTCGCTTTGACGCGCGCCCTGCGCCTGCGAAATGCCGCGCACTTCGGCAGTGAGGATGTAGTTGTAAGTGTATGCCGATCGCTTCTCCCCGCCCGCGCGGACTTCACCGGTATCGCGCATCTGCTGTTCCGCCACGTTAACATCTTTCCCCTGATCACGCGCCAGAAACCGTACCCGGCCTCCGCCCTGCGCCATCAGCACGCCGCGCAGCTTGGTGGTGTACAGATCCGTGTCAATCGGTGTTGCGCTATGGTTCTTGACCGATGTGACCAAGATAACCGGGGGAGTGGCCGCTTTAGCGATCTCCGACAGGTTCACGATTGACTGGGCAGCTTTCAGCGCCGCCGCACCGATATCTTGAGACTCCAGCCCGGTGCCGGCCACAGCGCCTTGAGCGCCGGCGTCCACGTACTTGACGCGCGGCTGCGGCGCTTGGCCGGCGCAACCCAGCAACCAGGCTGCCGCCACGGCTACCGGGACATTTCTTCTCAGCATCATCTTCACGTTTTCCATGCTCGATCTCCTTTCCTGTAGTTGTCACGCTTCTAGACCGCCCTATTTTGCGGTCCCGGTTCTCTTATATTTCGCCGTGTAGACAAGCGACTTGTCGGTCGCAAATGTCTCGCCTCCAACCGAGAGAGTCACAGGCAATTGCACCGTGATTCCCGGTTTTTTTATGTTCGCATTCGTCAGACCGTATTCTGCACACGGTCCTTGGAACGCGCCTTTTGTCAGCTTGGCCGTTAACGTCCAAACCTCTTTGCCCTTGCTGTAAGCGAGGCTCAAGCTCCCCACCGGGCTTGTACTCTTGCCGCGACCCTTGCCATCCAGGACGAATGGCACTTGGATGCTGCCGACACTCAAGGTCGCCGTGCTGCCAGCCAGGTTGACGCCGGCATCCATGTTTAGCGTGCCTTTGAGGCTGCAACTGTCGGCACTTGTCTTTGTGAAGTCGAGTTTCACTTGCACTTGCGCAAGTGCGAGCGGCTTGGCGGACGAGGTTGCGATGGTGAACGAACAGCAACTCGACCAAGAGCTGTCGAGGGTCACGCCGTCTCCTTTGGCTTGCACCTGCCAAGTGTACGTTTGCCCGCGGCTCAGTAGCCCACTTTGCACCGCGTAGGACGTGGTCCCGGCGGGCAATTGCGAACTGGTGAGGATCGGCGCACCGGAGCAATCAGGGGTCGCGAAGATCCGCACAATGTAGCCATTTGCACCAGCCACCTCTGTCCAAGACAACGTCGGTGATGTTGCCGAGACAGTGGTTCCGCAGCCTGGCGCAGTCGGGTTCGGCGCGGAAAGGCAGCCTGTAGTTGTGGCGTTGGCGATGTTGGAATAGTCAGAGTCGCCGTCGCCGTTGTAGGCTCGCACCCGGTAGTAGTAGGTCGTGCAGGCACCCAATGCGGTGTCGGAATAAGACTGGCTGTTCGCGGTAACCGTGGCGACTTCCACCCACGGTCCGGTAGCCGCCAAAGCTCGCTCGATCTTGAAGCCGGTCTCGTTGCCGGCATTATCCGTCCAGCTCAGATTGATCTGAGAATCGGAGACTGCCGACGCCCCCAAAGCGCTCGGACTGTTCGGCAGATCAAGAGATAATGACCAGATGCCGAAGTAATAGGAGGCCTTTCCACCGGCATTGGTGAAAGTCCCGCCAACATAGACTTTGTTCCCGTTGGCCGCAATCGCCTTGACTTCGCCATCCCCCGCGACGCCGCTCCCCAGTGTACTCCACCCACTGCCATCGTATACGGCGATGTTATTGGCGATTGTTGAACCGAACCCGGTAAATTTGCCGCCGGCATAAAGTTGACTGCCGCTGGCGGCGAGAGCCTGAACAACTCCACTGAGGCCAACACCCGGCTGCGACCAGGCGCCGTTCCATTTGGCAATGTACTGGGCTGCTACCCCGCCGCCATTGACCGCAGTGAAATCACCGCCAACATAAATCCCGTCACTGCCCACCGCCAACGAATAGCCGTACCCTTGAGAGTAGCAATTACCAGCCGAGAGGCTGCTACAGAGGCTGCGAACCAGGGTGCTCCATGTCATGCCGTCCCATTTGGCAATTCCAGGCGACGTCAACCCGCCAGCCGTCCAGAACGAGCCCGCAGCATACACGTCACTGCCACTGATGGCGATGGCGTACACATATGCATCCACACCGGCATTCCCCAACCGGATCAGGGGCCACCATTGATTGCCATCCCATTTGGCAATATAATTGACAGCCTTTCCACCCGCAGTTGTGAACTCGCCGCCGACGTACAAGTCTGTGCCGCTGATTGCCAAGGCGCGCACGGTGTAATCCGCGCCACCGCCCAGTGCTGACCACTGGCTTCCGTCCCATTTGGCGACGTAATTGGCCGCTTTTGTAGAGTTGGCAACAGTAAAGAAATTTCCCCCCACGTACACATTCCCACTGGCATCGACGACAATGGCGTACACCTCGGCATCGACGCCGTTTGCCTCAGGGGTGCCCAGGATGTTCCAAGCATTGCCATCCCATCGGGCGATGTTATTCGCCGGAACGCCTCCCACGGTCGAGAAATACCCACCCACATAAACGTCACTACCGTGAACCGCAACGGCATAGACTTCGCCGTCCAATCCCAAGCCGCCAAACTGGGGGTCGGAAAATCGAGCATCCCACTTCTCGTCGCCCGCCGCCGCATATCCTGCGGCAGCGCACACCACCAGCAGCGCTACAAGGATCGTCAACGAACACATGTTCTTGGTTTTCATCGCTTCTGCTCCTTCTCGTTTGTTTTGTTTAAGATGTGCCGACCTTTCTGCGCGGCTGAAGCGTAGCGATCATTGCCGCGCTTCGTACCGCCCACCTGTCGTCGTACTCCAGACTCTCATCTCTGCCGACACGTTCTTCTTTTCTCCGCCGCAAACCCCGGTCAAGGTGCGCTCTGAATCAGCACCGAGCCGGCTTTGGCCGTCCCAAGGAAATAGCCCCATCCTTCGTTGCTGGTCTGCACGATCACCCCCATGAACTTGGTCGTTTTTCCACTCACGGCATGAATGAAGCTGCCGCTGAACAAGCCGGTCTTCGGCGTGATCTTCACCGTCAGTTTCTGGGACGTCCCCGACACCACCGTCACCGTGTTGGCAGCCGAGACGGTGACCGTGTTCTCCTGCGCACTGGCCAAATCGCCGCCGCTCAGACTGACCCGAGCG
>JBEKFI010000070.1:0-16054 GCA_050013395.1 Verrucomicrobiia bacterium
AACGGCGGCTACATCACCAACTTCGTGGACATTACCACAGCACCGCATATCATCATTAGCGGCAGCGGCGATGCGACGACGAACTACGTCGATGTCGGCGGAGCCACCAACACCCCGGCCCGCTACTACCGCATCCGCCTCGTGCCGTAGTAGGACAGGCGTCTCGCCTGTCTCTGGTTTCAAGTCAAGACGCCTCAAGCTCTCTGCAATTACGGCGACGCTCTCTTGGCTTGGGCGCATCTGGACACTACCACCATAGCCAGCGTCGGGCGTTTTGCAGGGCTGTAGGTGGGGGCAGACCGCCGGGCTGCCCGTCCCCGAAAAACGCGGCGCGCCCGCCTGCGTGGCCGTAGCCACTTCGGCGCGGCGAAGGCCCCGCGGTCGCGCCCTACCTCGCACAACACCAGTACGTTCGGTGTTCGGTGGGTTACGGTGGTGGTGCTCAGATGCGCTCTCTTGGCTTTGATTCCCGTCGTGCCGCTTGCCCGGTTGTTCCGGTCTTGGTAGACTGCGCGGGTATGACAACGCAAGCGTTCGACGCAGCGTTCACGAAAGTCGGCCAACTCGCCGCCACATTCAAAGCCAATGAGCGGCGTTACCTCTCGCCCGATTATCAGGAAGCCGAAGCCCGCAAGGATTTCATCGACAAATTCTTCATCGCGCTCGGCTGGGACGTTTACCACGACGTTCAGACCAACCCATACGAGCAGGAAGTCAAAGTCGAACCGCCCGTTTCCGCCGCCGGTCAACGCCGCGCCGATTACGCTTTCCATATCGCGCCGAACTTCCGCGATGTCACCTTCTTCGTCGAGGCCAAGAAACCGCACGGCGACATCGCGACCCCCGACAATTACTTTCAAACAATTCGCTACGGCTGGAACAGTCAGACACCGCTGGCGGCGCTCACCGACTTCGAGCAATTCCACGTCCTAGACTGCCGCTACAAACCCGATGCCGCCACGGCGCTGAATCGCGCCGTCGCGAAGTATCATTACAGCGACTACGCCAACCGCGATAAGTTCGCCGAGATTTACTGGCTGTTCTCCCGCGAGGCAGTCGCCGACGGTTCGCTGGAGAAACGCGCCAAGGAACTGCCCAAACCACGCGGCAAAGCCATCCAACGCGGCTTGTTCCCCGGCGGCTACCAGAGCATCGACGAATCGTTCCTGAAGGAACTCGACGAATACCGCACCACTCTGGCTCGCACCTTCAAACATAAGAATGCCCGCCTCGACAGCGCCACGCTCACCGAACTGGCCCAACGCACCCTCGACCGTCTCGTGTTCCTCCGCTTCCTCGAAGACAAGGGCATCGAACCGCAGCGCCTCGTGGACAGGTTCGGCGAAAAAGGCACGGCTTGGGAGGATTTCATCGCCGCCAGCCG
Organism: Verrucomicrobiia bacterium; assembly: GCA_050013395.1. GTDB lineage: Bacteria > Verrucomicrobiota > Verrucomicrobiia > Palsa-1439 > Palsa-1439 > JBEKZD01. The sequence continues at coordinate 1,385 of JBEKFI010000070.1, forward strand.
CCGCCTCGACGGCATCTACAACGGCATCGTCTTCAAGCAACACGCCATCCTCGACGTGCCCAGTTTTCGCGTGGACGCCGACGCTTTCGCCCGCATCTGCAAAGCCCTTGCCCACGTCAATTCGCCCTACGACTTCAACGCCATCCCCATTCACATCCTCGGCTCGATCTACGAACGCTTCCTCGGCAAGGTCATCGTCGCCACCGACAAACGGGTGCGCGTCGAAGAGAAACCTGAAGTCCGCAAGGCGGGCGGCGTCTATTACACTCCCGAATACATCGTCCGCTATATCGTCGAGAACACCGTCGGCAAACTCATCCACGGCAAGACGCCCGACCAGATCGCCGAGATGCGATTTGCCGACATCGCCTGCGGCAGCGGCTCGTTCCTGCTGGGCGTGTACGACCTGCTCCTGCAACACCACGGCAACTACTACAACGCCAACCCCAAGAAGGCCCGCAAAGGGGATTGCATCCAACGCGACGGCAAACTTTACCTCTCGCTCCGCAAGAAACGCGAAATTCTGCTCAACAATATCTACGGCGTGGACATCGACGCGCAGGCCGTCGAAGTCTGCCAGCTTTCGCTTTATCTCAAGCTGCTCAAGGACGAAACGACTACCAGCGCCCGCGAGCACCAACTGGAGTTTCACGAGACGCTGCTGCCGCCGCTCAACAAGAACATCGTCTGCGGCAACTCGCTCATCGGCACGGACATTCTTGAAGGCCAACTGTTCCCGTCCGACGAAGAACGTAAACTCAACCCGATGAACTTCGAGGACGCCTTCCCGCACATCTTCGGGCGGCAGACGCCGAAGGTTCGAGAAGAAGCAGAAGCATACAGCGTCGCCCGCAGCATCGGTCACGAAGGTGGCAGACGTGTTTATCCTTCCCCGCCAATAGAAACGCGCGGCTTCGATGCCATCGTCGGCAATCCGCCGTACTTGGCAGGCCGTGAATGGGGTGACGATTTGTGGTCGCAGAGACCTTACTTCAAGACGCACTATAGTTGCATGACCGACCAGTACGATTTATACGCGCTCTTCATCCAGCGAGCCGTCGAGCTTCTGAGAGAAGGCGGACGCTTTGGCTACATCACTCCCAACACGTGGCTGAACAACGAACATTACCTTGGCCTTCGTGAGTGGTTAGTGACGAAAGCGGAGGTTGATCGTCTGGGTGATTTTCGAGACGTGAACGTATTCCCACAAGCGACCGTACTCCCGATTGTTGTCACTGCGATCAGAAAGTCCTCACCGGACAAGCAGCACACTTGCGCTGTCGAGCGATTCACCACCCCAAACCAGAGTACCACGGTCAGCACTTCGGTTTCCGTTTGGGAACAGTTCCCCAGTTTGATCTTCAACCTCTCGGTCTCCGACTCCGATGTTCCCGTCCTTAAGAAAATTGCGTCAGCGGGAAAACCACTCGCGAACGACTGCGATGTTCGTTTTGGTGTGAAAGTGTATCAGCGCGGCAAGGGCAAACCTCATCAGAAAGGGCCGGAGGCCGAACAGCGGCTTTTCGAAGCCAGCAAGCGGAAGTCCAAGGACTACTACCCATACCTGTGGGGCAGCCACGTTTCGCCGTGGCGCATCGAAACCGGTAAGACCTGGCTCAGGTATGGCCCGCATCTGGCGGAACCCCGAACATTCGATTTGTTCACAGGGCCGCGCATTCTCGTTCGGCGCATCGTTGGCGACAGGCTCATTCTTGCGCCCACGAAGGAGACTCTCATCGCAGACCAACTCCTACACACCGTGAAGCCGAGAACCACGAACCACGATTTCAAATATTATGCTGCTCTCCTGAGCAGCCAAGCGATTACGTACTATTTCCGCAAGCGGTTTAACCGAACCGAGAAGACGTTCCCCGAAATCAGAGTCGCAGAGTTGGAGCAGCTTCCCATTCGCCGCATTAACTTCTCCGACCCCGCCGACAAAGCGGCGCACGACCAGATGGTGCGGCTGGTGGAGCAGATGCTGGAGGCGAAGAAGCAGTTGGCGAAAGCGAAGACGGACAAGGACAAGACCTACTACGAGCGCCGTTGCTCCGACCTCGACCACCAGATTGACCGCCTCGTCTATGAATTGTACGGGTTGACCGAGGCAGAGATAGCGATTGTGGAGGGGGGCGCGTAGTGAAGCGATGACAAAGAACCGAAACAAGCGCGCTCGGAAGATGCCCCACCCGAAGGTCAAGGCCGCAGTCGACGCGCTGGTTGAAGTGCTAGAGGAGGCCGGTATCAAATGAGCCGCTCCGACCAAATCAAACCAAATCAAGGTAAATTAAACCAAATTAAACCGTGGATGAGTTGGAACGACTGCAACGGCGGCGCAACGGCGAAGTCGTCCCGCCACCGACCACCATGGAGGTGTCGCATTGACGTTGAATCGCGCCAAAGGCTGTTTTTGCGAAACGAACCCAAATCCGGCGGGCGGCCGCTCCGGCCGAATCAAACCAGATCAAACCACAATTGTATCATGAACCTGTTCTTCGGCGCGGCAGGCATCTCCCTGCCTGATAGCCAGCGGTCAGCGCTACCGAGCGGGATCGCTGGACTCCGGCTCACGTGAGGCATAGCATTAATTCGATATTCAAGGAGGCTGACCAATGAAACCCATGATTGCAGCTCAACCAAGACGAACGGGATCAAGAACAAGCCTTGATTGGCGAGGTTCTTGTCTAACCCTGATGGCAGTTCTCTTCTTTAATGCAGCCTCGGCAGCGGAAAGACCCTGGTTGCAGATCACCGAACCTTCCGTCGCCGAGATCGCTGCCAAATTCCAGACGCCGCCGCCCGAAAACGGCATGACACTCTGGTGGGGTTGGGACGGCCCCGTGAACCAGGAGGTCATCAAGCGGGACCTGGACCGCATCAAGGCGATGGGGTTCACCTGCGTCATGATCGAAGCGGGCAACAGAATGGAGGCAAAGTACCTGTCGCCCGCCTGGTTCGATCTGTTCAAGTTCGCGGTCGAACAGGCCCGCCAGCGCAACATGCGGGTCTGGGTGGAGGACGAAGGAAAGTATCCCAGCGGGTTCGTCGGCGGGAAATTCACCCAGGAGCGTCCCGACCTGTGCATGCAGGCGCTGGCCGCCGGCGAACAGATTGACGTGGCCGCCGGCCAGACGGTCACGCGCAGAATGACGACGGACACGATCTGCGCCGTCGCCTACAACCTGGATAACAACGAGAACAAGGTCCTGGAAATCAATAACGGCGAAGTGACGTTCACGGCGCCGCCGCAGGGGAAGTGGCAGATCTGGACGATGCGGCACGTGTTCCGCAGCGGCCCGACGGCCTGGGTTGACAACCCGACCGGGGCGAGAAAAGACAACTCCGCCTCGCTGTGCGATTATCTGAATCCAGAGGCGACCCGGCAGATCTTGGTGTGGACCCACGAGGGGTACAAAAAAGCCGCCGGCGACGAGTTCGGCCGCACGTTCATGGGCTTCATGGGGGACGAACCAGCCTTTGCCAGCATCCCATGGACGCCGAAAATGCTGGAGGAGTTTCAGAAGCGCAAAGGCTACGACGTGCGGCCCTACCTGGCTTGGTTCTCTGCGAACACCATGCCGGAAGATGCGCGGCGGGCGAAGGCGGATTACTGGGACGTCTGGTCAGACCTTTTCGGCCAGAACTACTTTAACAAGTTGGCCGATTGGTGCAGGGCGAACAATCTGGAGTATATCTGTCACTTGGACAAAGACGACAGCAACCCCACCTTTGTCCGATCTGGCGGCGACTTCTTCAAGAACATGCGTAACGTCGGGATTCCCGGCATCGACGTGATCTGGGCTCAGATCTGGTTTGATCATGAGGCCGACTACCCGAAAATGGCCTCCTCGGCCGCGCACCTATTCGGCAAGCCGCACGCGTTCACTGAAAGTTTCGCGGCGTTTTACAACCCCGTGGACGTTCCGACGGCCAAGTGGGTCATCGACTACCAACTCGTCCGCGGCATCAACCTGATCCAAGTCATGTTCATGAGCGCGTCCAGCGGCGGCGGTCGCCCGGGTGGTCCGGGCGGCGCGCCGGGAGGATCGCCGGGCATGGCTCCGGGCGCAACACCAGGGCCGGGGCAGGGTTTGGCGGCTGGGACCAATTCGGTGGCCACGACAAATGTAGTTGCCGGTCAGGCTGGTGGGGTGGGCGCGGGTCGGGGAACGCGGGCGGGCGGCGCCGCCGGCGCGGCTGCGGCTGGTGGAGCGAGAGGCCCCAGATTCTTTGCCAGCCCCGAGTTCCCGCCAGTAGCCAAATACGTCCATCGCGCCTCGTATTTGCTGTCGCTTGGACGGCCGGCTGCCCAAATCGGCGTTTACATTCCCACCACAAGCCTCTGGTTGGGCGACACTGCGGCGGACACGAACAACCTGGCCATTGCGCAGAAGCTCCTGGAGCAGCAGCGCGACTTTGACTGGGTGGACGAGCAGGCGCTTTCCTCGGTCCTGAAATTGGAGGGCGGCGAGTTGAAGAACCTGAGCGGTCAAGGCTACCGCGCCATCATTGTCCCTGCCGTCAGCGCGATCTCAAAGGCGGCCTTGGACCGCTTGCAAGCCTTTGCGAAAGCAGGTGGGCGTGTCATCTTCCTTGGTCAAGGGCCTGGTATGGTCGTTGAAAAAAACTTTCTGAAGGCCGGCGGACCGCCGGACCCGGGCTGGGCTGTACGCGAGCCATCTGGCGAACTGACACCCCGCGTGCTGGAAGCGCTGCCCAAGCCGGATGTGGCGTTGGATCAGCCCTGTGCGCCCGTGAAGTATCAGCACCGGCGCTGGCGCGATGCCGATATTTACTTCTTCTTTAACGAGGGTACCGAGAAACAGTCGTGCAAGGCGGTGCTGACTGGAAACGGACGGGCGCAGGTCTGGGATGCCGCGTTGGGGAGCGTCGCGGTCTTGAAAGGCGCAACCTCGGAGAACGGCACCGTGAGCGTGCCGCTGGTGTTGGAGCCGCACGAAACGAAGTTCATCGTCGTCGGTCCCATCCCGTCCGGCGCGGCGGCAAGATGACATTTAAGGAACGCACATTCAGCGGCGAAATATGACAGGGATGTTTTCGAATTCAGGTTGTGACGGAAGAACTCAAGCACGAAGAATTGATGCGTCTGCGAAGTGTCACCGTGATACCGATAGACCGGCTCGAGTTGTAACGCGAGTCATGGTATACCACTTTTAAAAGGAGAGTCTATGAACTTATTATCTCGTACTTTGGCGGGTCTGCTGCTGGTTGCGATCTCCGTATCCGCGCAGGAGCAGAAGCCCGTCGTGCTGCCGAAGCCGCAAACCGATGGCGGCAAACCATTGATGCAGGTCCTCAAGGAAAGGAAGTCCGGGCGCGATTTCAGTCCGGAGAAGCTCCCGCCCCAGATGCTTTCCAACCTGCTGTGGGCGGCATGGGGCGTGAACCGTCCGGACGGCCGGCGCACGGCGCCCTCCGCGTCGAACCGCCAGGAAATCGATATCTATGTGGCCACCGCCGAGGGCCTGTACCTGTATAACGCGAAGGACCACCAGCTCGAGCCCGTTCTGAAGGAGGATATCCGCGCCGCGGCGGGCAGGCAGCCGTTCGTCGGCCAGGCGCCGGTCAACCTCATCTACGTGGCGGACCAGGCCAAGATGGGCCGGGCTGACGACGCGATGGCGTACGCCGACACAGGTTTAATTAGCCAGAACGTCTATCTATACTGCGCTTCGGAAGGACTGGCAACCGTCGTGCGTGGCAGCGTCGACCGCGAATCGCTGGCCAAGATCATGAAGCTCCGGCCGGAGCAGAGGATCACTCTGGCCCAGACAGTGGGGTACCCGAAGAAGTAGGGGGGTGCCGCCGGGTTTGCGCCTCATCATCAGCCCAATCGCGGCCCGGATGAAAGTGTCCGCCTGTTTGAACTGGAAGAAACCGGAGACGCGATCAGGATCAGTAATGATCGCTGATGTCTAGCCAGAGCATGAGAGGTAAGAGCTACATCGCTGTTCTGATTGTGGCATCGTGCCTAGTGGCAGGCTGCACAACACCGTATTTGGCGGAACAACAAGGGTTGGCGTTGAAAAGAGACCGGGGTGAGATTTCGGAAGAGGAGTACGAGGCGGCCCTGAGAAAGCAGCGCGAAGCACAGCCTTGGGCGGCACAGGCGGAGTGCATGAAAAGCCCCCTCGGCCTCTCGTCATCACCATCCCGCCTGATAAGACGGAGCCGGAGTGCTACGAGCGAGGGGAGGACATTTGATAGCGCATTACAAGGCCCATTTACGATGGAGAACCTAATCATTTGCTTCAGCCAACCGCGGTCCGTTGCGCGGCTCGCGATGGCTAATCTCAAACGTTGGGCTGAAAAACAGGAGTAATCAAATGAGCAATGGCGCAGCAGCAGGAGCATCGGCCACAGCAGCAATCGCGCAAGCCATCAGGGCTTCCGGAGTCATCGTGAAAGTCGAGCCAAGTGAGTTTCGAACGGATACTCGCGCGACAGCACGGCTCACTCGTTATCACGGCTCGCGGAGGTTTTTTCGGCACGAAATACCAATACCTGACAAGCTACAAAGGCTTGGCGTTCTTCTGCCAGTCAGACACACTTTTGAGCTTGCCGAGCGATAGCGAGCTGATCTCAGCGGGCAAGATTTGGATTCCAGGATGATTAGCCCAATCCGGTCGAGCCAACGAGCGCCCTGGCGGGCACTCGTGGCTCACTTCAAACGCTGGGTGCAATTCGCGTTCATTTCCATGAAATCCCTACTCTTCCCCACTGTCCGCCTGGCTCTTTTTACGACCATCGGAGTGTTAAGCGGGCTGGCGGACGACGTGTATTTCAATGATTTTAACGGCCCATTAGGCTCGAAATACCCGGAATGGACTGCCACACCTATAACATTCACAAGTGCCGCGGACCCGCCCGGAAAGGGAACTTTGCCGCCGCCGAGCGTCACCAATTGTGGATCGACAAATCGATCGCAGAGATTTCTCGGAGAGTTCGGCGGACCGCGAATCGGCGTTCCGGGGGATCCGGGCTACAATCGCACGCGGGTCGAGCAGACGATTAGCCTGACTCTGCGCGACCTTCCCCCGCATTCTGCTCTCAAGGTGTCTTTCGATCTTTACATCCTGAAGTCGTGGGACGGAAACAGTTCCCGCTATGGGCCGGACCGTTGGAGTTTGGATGTCGCTGGCGGCCCCGTTCTACTCGCCACGACTTTCTCAAACAACCCTAAGGTGAACACCGAGGGAAGTGATCAGGATTACCCGCACTTCAAGAGTCCACCTCGGACCGGCACCAGTTTCACAAATTCCCTTGGTTACGCTTTCTTTGGCGACAGCATCTATCCACTCGAATTCACCTTCGCGCATACCGGGAGCGAGTTGACGCTGAACTTCAGGAGCAGCCTCTTTGAGGGCAAGGGGCTTGCTGATGAGAGCTGGGGACTCGATAACGTAAGAGTTACTACTTTTACTCTTCGGGGTCAACTCCACACTCTTCACAGATTAGCTGTTGCTCGGTGTCAACTCGTGAATCATGAAGGAGCCACTCCGCAACGCCGGTGACGGGAATCACTGCTGCCGAGTTTGGCCAGCAAGCGATTTGAATAATTCCTTGAAAGAGCCCGAGGCTCCGCTGATACTGGCGGGGAAATCATTCCGTGGCGGCGCTTGAGGTGGAACAATCCGACGGGCTGCCTTTTTCTGTTGTCCGCCGCGCGCACGGGAGACAGCATGCGCAACTTCAGGCGAACTCGAAACCACTTTTTCCCGTAACCCTCATCACCCGGCTCAAATGGGAGAAAAACATTTCATGCGCACTATTAAAACAACGACTGCTCCACAGCCAGTGTCCTCGTGCAGAAACATCCGCTTTCTCCTTCACGCCCTCTCCGGTCTGACCGCGACGGCATCAAGCCGGTCCCGAACGCTTTCGGGATTGGTGGAGGAATGCGCGGAGAAGTAAGTCCCTTATGACCCGAAGACAGAGCTTGAAGAGTGTACCCAGAATGGGTACAACCGATTCCACCAGCCAGTTGGGGGCGGCGCTGTTTGGCAAGACCCGGCGGGCGTTGTTGGCCTTGTTCTACGGACATCCCGACAGCACGCCAGATTGCAGGGAGGCGGAGGTGCCCGGAGGAAAGTTCCGGTGGATGCAGTGCGGAGTCTTGGGAGCAGTGTGCGCGCTGGTCATCGGGCTTTACGCGTATGCAGCCCGCTCGGGCGCGTTAGAATCGTTCAGTCTGAATGCGGCTGATACTACCTACTACAATTTGTTGGTGCAGGGTTTTCGCGCCGGCCGGCTCAGCCTGAAAAAAGAGGTGCCGTCCGGGTTCGTGCAGCTCGCTGACCCATACGATCCGACCGCCAATGCTCTCTATCGATCGGAGCCGTACAGGATGCTCGACATAAGCTACTACAAGGGCCGGCTCTACCTCTACTTCGGGGTTACGCCCGCCTTGATATTATTCTGGCCGTTCGTCGCGCTGACCGGCCATTACCTTTTCCACAGACAAGCCGTGGCGATCTTTTGCGCCCTGGGTTTTCTGGTCAGCGTGGGCCTGCTGCGCGCGCTGTGGCGGCGCTACTTTGCAGAAGTGAGCGTCGGGGTGGTGGCGGCCTGCGTGCTCGCGCTCGGCTTGGCGACGGGTGTGCCGGTGTTGTTGTCGCGATCCGATGTTTACGAAGTGCCGGTCAGTTGCGGGTATATGCTGACGATGCTGGCGCTGGGGGCGATCTGGTGCGCGTTGCACGAGCCGGAGCGGCGGTGCCGGTGGCTGGCGGTGGCGAGTGTGGCTTACGGGCTGGCGGTGGGGGCGCGTCCCCCCTTGGTGTTCGGCGCAGTAATCCTGCTGGTGCCGGTGATCCAAGCGCGGCGTGAGCGGCGGCGGGTTTGGATCCTACTGATGGCGGCGACCGGCCCGATCGTACTTATCGGGCTGGGGCTGATGCTCTACAACGCACTGCGATTTGACAGTCCCTTCGAATTCGGCTGGCACTACCAGTTGGCCCCGGTACGGCAGGATACGGGGCAACAGTTCAGTCTGCATTATCTCTGGTTCAACTTCCGGGTGTATTTTCTGGAGCCGGTGCGCTGGAACGGTCGTTTTCCCTTCGTGCGTGAAATCGCCCTGCCACCCTTGCCACCGGGCCACCGGGGAGTGCAGAAGCCTTTCGGCGTGCTGACCAACATTCCGCTGGTGTGGCTGACGCTGACGGTGCCGCTGGCCTGGCGCAGCCGGTCGGCGGAGGCGCGCTCCATCCTGCACGGGTTCTTGGCGGCGGTGACCCTGCTTGTGGGGATTTGCGCGTTGACCATTGGCCTCTTCTTCGCCGCGAGCATGCGTTATGAGGTGGACTTCCTGCCCGCATTGGTGTTGCTGGCCGTGGTTGGCATTCTGGGATTGGAGCGCGCGCTGGCCCCGACCGCGAAGTCGGGGCTGGCTGACCGACCGGGCTGGCGGCGTGCGGTTTGTTGGGGCTGGGGCCTGCTGCTCGGTTTCTCGGTGGCGTTCAACCTGTTCGCTAGCGTTGAGAATTACGCCGAGGCCCATTGCTACATGGGAAACGCGCTGTTGCAGGCGGGCAGAGTCCAAGAGGCGATCGGGCAGTACGAGCAGGCGCTGCGTCTCAAGCCCGATCTCGCCGAGGCATACAACGACCTGGGGATTGCCTTGGCGCAAGCGGGCAAGATCGAGGACGCAATCGGGCAGTACGAGCAGGCGCTGCGTCTCAAGCCCGATCTCGCCGAGGCACACAACGACCTGGGGATTGCCTTGGCGCAAGCGGGCAAGCTCGAGGACGCAATCGGGCAGTACGAGCAGGCGCTGCAGATCAAGCCCGATTACGCCGAGGCACACTACAACCTGGGAACTGTTCTACTACGACTGGGCAGGGTGCAGGAGGCGATCGGACATTGCGAACAGGCGCTGCGGATCAATCCCAGTTTAGCCGAGGCGCACAACAACTTGGGGGTTGCCTTGGGGCAAGCGGGTAAGCTCATGGATGCAATCGGACATTATGAGCAAGCGCTGCGAATCAAACCTGACTACGCTGAGGCGCACTACAACCTAGGGGTCGCCTTGGAGCAAGCGGGCGGAGTCCAAGAGGCGATCGGACACTACGAGCAGGCACTGCGGATTAAGCCCGATCTCGCCGTGGCACAGAATAGGCTGGCGCAACTGCGGGCCGCTCAGTAACTGGTTAGGAACACAATGAAGAACGGGTGGAGATCACTGGGCCCAGATGCCGCTCTCATCATTTTGCTGACAGTCGTGGCGCACATCCCCGCGATACACGGCGGCTTTGTCTTCGATGATTACCACCTGATCATCGACAACCGGATGGTCAAAGCGAGCGACGGACTTTATCGGTTCTGGTTGACGACGGAAGCTCCGGATTACTATCCGCTGACATGCAGTTTGTGGTGGCTGGAGTGGCGGTTGTGGGGCGCCAGCCCGATGGGCTACCACATGGTCAACGTGTTGTTGCACGCCGTCAACGCCGTGTTGGTGTGGCTGATCCTGCGACGCTTGAAGATCCCGGGAGCCTGGGTGGCGGGACTGGTGTTTGCCGTGCACCCGGTGAACGTGGCCTCGGTCGCCTGGATCAGCGAACAAAAGAACACGTTGTCGATGCTGTTCTATGCGGTGGCGATCCTTCTGTATTTGCGGTTTTACGAGGAAGACGGATGGCGCTGGCCCCGAACGAGCGTTCGGGGCTGGTACGGTCTTTCGTTGGCGGCGTTTCTGCTGGCCTTGCTCAGCAAGACCGCGGTCGTCATGCTACCGGTTGTCCTGCTGGGGTGCGTGTGGTGGACGCGCGGCAAGGTGCGGTGGAAAGATTTCCTGCGGAGTGTGCCATTCTTTATCCTGTCGCTGGTCTTGGGATTGGTGACCATTTGGTTTCAGTACAATCGTGCTCTGGGAGGACACTTGGTCCGGGCAGATGGCTTTCTTTCTCGCCTGGCGGCGGCTGGTTGGGTGCCGTGGTTTTACCTGGGCAAGGCGCTCCTGCCGTTTGACCTGAGCGTGGTTTATCCAAAATGGGAGATTGATTCTTCGCTTTGGGTTAACTACGCGCCCGGAATGATCCTTGCGGGCTGTCTCACATTGTTCTGGTGGAAGCGCAAAACCTGGGGACGACCGTTATTCTTCGGGCTGGGCTATTTTGTGGTGACGCTTTTCCCGGTGTTGGGATTCTTTGATCAAGGTTTCTATCGGTACTCGCTGGTGGCTGATCATTGGCAATATGTTGCGATTGTCGCGCCGGTTGCCTTGGCGGTGGCCGCCGGGGAACTGATTTGCCGCCGCATGGGCGAACGGCGTCGGTCTTTGGGAACGGCGGCTGTCGTGGCTGTGCTGATGGTGCTGGGGGTGGCCACTTGGAGACGGGGCTATGTTTACCAGACCGATGAAAGACTCTGGCGCGATACCCTGACAAAGAATCCGGACGCTTGGATCGCGCACAACAATCTTGGGAACGTGCTACGGGCGAAAGGTAATGTGTCGGAGGCGATCGCGCATTTCGAGGAGGCGCTGCGGATCAAACCTGATTACACAGAGGCGCACAACAACCTGGGAATTGCTCTGACTGAGGCAGGCAGGGTGCAAGAGGCGATCGGACATTGGGAGCAAGCGCTGCGGATCAAACCGGACGACGCTGAGGTGCACTTCAATCTGGGGGTCGCCTTGGCACAACTGGGCAGGGTGCAAGAGGCGATCGGACGTTGGGAGCAAGCGCTGCGGATCAAACCGGATGATGCTGGGGTGCACTTCAATCTGGGGGTCGCCTTGATGCAAGTGGGCAAGCTTGAGGATGCGATTGGGCACTACGAGCAAGCGGTGCGTCTCAAGCCCGATTTTGCCGAGGCCCACAACAATCTGGGGGCCGCCTTGCAACAACGGGGCAAGCTCGATGATGCAATCGAGCACTACGAGCAGGCGCTGCGAATCAAGCCCGATTACGCCGAGGCCCACAACAACTTGGGATTTGTCCTGGTACGACTTGGCCGGGTGCAGGAGGCGATCGGACATTATGAGCAGGCGCTGCGAATCAATCCTGATTACGCCAAGGCACACAACAATCTGGCGGCAGCGTTGGCGCAAGTAGGCAAGCTGGAAGATGCGATTGGGCACTGCGAGCAAGCGCTGCGGATCAAGCCTGATGACGCCGAGGCGCATTACAACCTAGGGGTCGCCTTGGAGCAAGCGGGCAAGGTGCAGGAAGCGATCAGTCACTACGAGCAAGCGCTGCGGATCAAGCCCGATTTCACCGGGGCGCAGAACAGGCTGGCGCGGCTGCGGGCCGCTCAGTAAGTGGTTAGAAACACGATGAAGAATGCATGGATAAACTTGGTCCGGGGCGCTGGTCTCATTATTCTGCTGACGCTGCTGGCGTACCTTCCTGCATTGCGCGGCGGGTTCATCTGGGACGATCACAATAACATCACTGATAACCAGTTGCTCCGAACGTGGGCGGGTTTGGAGAAGACGTGGACGGACACGCAGGCATCATTTCAATACTACCCGCTGAGTTACACCGGTTTTTGGGTCGAATACAATCTGTGGGGGACGCACGCCGTCGGCTACCACGTCGTCAACGTGCTTTTGCATGCGTTGAACGCTGTCTTGATCGGGCTTCTGCTCTCCCGGCTGGGAGTACCGGGAGCCTGGCTGGCTGCGCTGCTTTTTGCCGTGCATCCCGTGCATGTGGAATCGGTTGCCTGGATTACGGAGTTAAAAAACGTCCTGTCGGGATTCTTTTTCCTGAGCGCATTGCTGGCATTTCTTCGTTTTCATCAGCAGGCCGAACGCCGGTGGTGGTTCTATGCTCTTTCCCTGTTGCTGTTTGTGTGCGCACTGCTGAGCAAGACCTCCACCGTTGCATTGCCGGGTGCCATTCTGCTGGTGATATGGTGGAAGCAGGAGCGGGTGAAGGAGCGCGATCTTCTCCATGTGCTTCCCTTTTTCCTCATTGGCGGTGCATTGGCGCTGCAGACGGTTTGGTTGGAGAAACACTACGTGCGCGCAGAGGGACCGGAGTGGCAGCTTTCGCTTGTGGAGCGGTGGTTGGTGGCGGGCCGCGTTGTGTGGTTCGCTGCGGGCAAGTTCATCTGGCCAAATCCGCTGATCTTTGTTTATCCGCGCTGGCGAGTTGATACAGGGGTTTGGTGGCAGTACCTGTTTCCGTTGGCGACAGTTTGTGTCCTGATGATTCTGTGGTTCTTGCGCAAGCGGTTGGGCAAGGGACCGCTGACGGCCGCGCTGTTCTTTGTGGGCACAACAGCACCGGTGCCTGCAGCCTTCGACTTGTATTACATGCGCTATTCATATGTGGCTGATCACTTCTACTATTTGGCCAGCATTGGGTTCATCGCTTTGGCCGGCACGATTCTATCCAAGGCACTACTCACCAAGGAATCTCTGTTTGCGGTGGCGCTGCCCATCGTAGCCGTGCTTTCGGCGCTGAGCTGGGAACACTGCATAGTATTCAGGAATGAACAAACGCTCTGGCGAGATACCGTGACAAAGAATCCGAACGCTTGGATGGCACACTATAATCTGGGTAATTGCCTGTCCCAAGCGGGCAGGATTCAGGAGGCGATCTTGCACTACGAGCAGGCGCTACGGATCAAGCCCGATTACGCCGAGGCGCGCTACAACTTGGGGAATGCCTTCTGGGAAACAGGCAGGATTCAAGAGGCGATCGCATACTACGAGCAAGCGCTGCGTCTCAAGCCCGATTCCGCTGAGGCGCACAATAACATGGGAGTTGCCTTGGTACGGCTGGGCAAGGCCCAAGAGGCGATTGGGCATTGGGAGCAGTCCCTGAGAATCAAGCCTGGTTTCGCCGAGGCGCACCACAATCTGGGAGTTGCCTTGATGCAACTGGGCCGGGTGCAGGAGGCGATCGGACACTACCAGCAAGCGCTGCGGAGCAAACCGGATTATGCCGAGGCCCACAACAATCTGGGGGCCGCCTTGATGCAAGTGGGCAAGCTCGACGATGCAATCCGGCATTACGAGCGGGCGCTGCGGATCAAACCCGATGACGCCGAAGCCCACAACAACTTGGGAAACATTCTATTGCAGTCGGGCAGGATCGCGGATGCGATTGGACACTACGAGCAGGCGCTGCGGATCAAACCCGATGACGCCGAAGCCCACAACAACTTGGGGGCTGCCTTGGGGCAAGTGGGCAAGCTCGAAGATGCAATCGGGCATTGCGAGCAAGCGTTGCGGATCAAGCCGAACTATGCCGAGGCGCACTACAACCTAGGGGTCGCCTTGGTGCGGCTGAGCAGGACCCCAGAGGCGATCGAGCACTGGGAGCAAGCGCTGCGGATCAAGCCGAACTATGCCGAGGCGCACTACAACCTGGGGGTCGCCTTGGAGCAAGCGGGCAAGGTGCAGGAAGCGATCGGGCACTACGAGCAAGCACTGCGGATCAACCCCGATTTCGCCGGAGCGCAGAACAGGTTGGCGCGACTGCGGGCCGCTCAGTAAGTGGTTAGGATCACGATGCAGAACGTGTGGACACGGCCCTCAACACGGAACTCCGAACGCTCCAACGAAGTCAGGGCTACAGCATTTCCACAAATCATATAGCGTAATGGGCGTGTAAAAAGAAGCCGCGGCAGTCGGCGGTTGAAATGGCATTGAAGGCGGTGCGTGCGGCTTCAATGAGTTGGTCCTGGGTC
>JBEKFI010000071.1:0-27205 GCA_050013395.1 Verrucomicrobiia bacterium
GACAAGTGCGGCGCGCCGATGGTCAGACGCCGCGGCCGCTTTGGCGAGTTCCTTGGTTGCTCGGCCTACCCGAAGTGCAAGAACATCAAAAAACTTCAGCCAGCCACCGCGTGAGCGACGCGCTGGTCGAGCAGTTCCTCGATTACCTTCGCGCCGAGCGCGACGCTTCGCCTCTGACGCTGCGCAATTACAGTGCCGACATCCATGCGTTCCGCGGTTGGTTCGAGGAACAATTCAAACATCCACCCGACTGGGCTCGCATCGACTCGTTTCACTTGCGCGGCTATCTCGTTCACCTCAGCAAAGGCGGCTATGACCGCGCCACGATCCACCTGAAAATGTCCGCCTTGCGGAGTTTCTACCGCTGGCTCGTGCGCGCCGAGCGCGTCAAAGACAACCCGCTCATCGGTCTCACGCTGCCGAAGAAGCACCGCAAACTCCCGAAGTTCCTCACCGTGCAACAGATCGAGGCGCTGCTGGATGCGCCGTTGAAATCTGAAACACATCGGCGCGCCCGGCGGTCGCGCCCTACCGACGACTTCTCGGCTTGGCGCGACAAGGCCATTCTCGAAACCTTTTACAGCGCGGGCTTGCGCATCCACGAACTGGTCCAGCTCAACGACGACGACGTCGATTTGCTCGGCGAAGTCGTCCGCGTCCGCGGCAAAGGCAAGAAGGAGCGGCTCGCACCGCTCGGCGGTCCGGCAGTCGAGACGCTGCAGAAGTACCTCGAACTGCGCGGGCGAAGTCCGCGCGGCCCGCTCTTCGTCAACAAGTTCGGCGGTCGCATGACCGCGCGCAGCATGCAACGGATGCTGAAGAAATATTTGCTCGCCGTCGGACTCGACCCGTCACTTACGCCACACAAGCTGCGTCACAGTTTCGCCACGCACATGCTCGACGCCGGTGCCGACTTGCGCAGCGTCCAGGAACTCCTCGGCCATGCCAATCTTTCCACCACGCAGATCTACACGCACATCACGCCCGAACGCCTCAAGAAAGTGTACGAAAAAGCGCATCCGAGGGCTTAATGCCAAAGCTCACCGACGCGGCGGAGGTGCGTTTGGTGGACCGCTTGGTTCGACATTGGTGAACTCCGCTTCTTAACCAATCACAAAGCTGTCGCGGCCTCTGTAATTGAGGGCCATGAAGTGCTGGCTGCTCTCGTCAAATGTACACGTCGGGTTGGTTGACCCGCTGGAAGTTGAATTTGGAGTAATACGCCGGCTCGCCCAATACAAACACCGGACACGCATTGAGCGGGGGCTGCTTGAGCGTTTCGGCGATGATCTTGGAGCCAAGGCCCTTTCCCTGACGCTCGGGCATCGCCGCCACTGGCGCCAGATGGTATCCAATGGGCTGTTCGCCCCGTTAGGCTCGGGAGTAGCAGATATAGGCCACCATCAGCCCGTCGTCTTCCAAAACCCAGTGAAAGATCGGACGCGCCCCTGCAACCAGTGACTTCACAAGCTTCGATTCATACTTGCTCGGCGCGAATGCGCGGTCAAGGAGCACCGTGATGGACTCGATGTCCTCGAGAGTCGCTGAGCGTATCATACATAGTCGGCGACCGACCACCGCCAGCATCAGAGACGCTCGAACTCGGAACAATAGTTTATCACTGTCCGTGGTTCGCTGCATCGGCTGGTTATGCGCTGCCATTGGACCAAACGGCTCTAAAACCTCACGACGCGGCCGAGCCGCGTTCGCTGGGTCACCTTGTTCGCCGCATCTCATATCCTGATTGTTCCTGAGAGGTATGTCACTGCTCGCCCGGCAATCGTCACCCGATCTCCCCTGTCGGTGCAGAACAATTCTCCGCCCCGTTGGGATAATTGGAAAGCGTGCATCTGCTTTTTCCCCAAACGGCCAGACCAGTAAGGAATCAAAGTGCAGTGCGCCGAGCCGGTGACGGGGTCTTCTGGGATCCCCGCGCGAGGGGCGAAAAAGCGGGACACGAAATCAGACTTTCGGCCCGGGGCGGTGACGATGACGCCAAGACAATCGAGCGCGGCGATGCCTCCCATATCAGGCCTGAGGTTCTTGATCTGGTCGTCGCTTTCATAGACAACCAGAAGATCCTTGGAGCGCAAGACTTCAGACGGCCTTTGCCCCAGAACCTTATCGATGCCCTTCGGTGGCGGACAGTCGTGCCGCACGCCCACTGCTGATGCTGTGACCGCGGCCAGAATCGCTTCGGCACAGCTTCCCCGTCGGATACCTCAGATACTGATGCATCCCCGACACTACGATAGATATATCGCCAGGTGATATATCAGGGAAGGTCGCAGCGGAGGTGAGGACAGGTAGCGTTGGCTTCCAGCGCGGAAGAGAAATGCCAAGGACACCGTTGCAGTTTCGGCATGTACCCCCTTTCAACATGAGCGGAGCGGAACCCTCACGAGTTCCGCTCCGACACCGAGTTGTGCGCTGTTAATAAGCAGGCGGGTCAGAGTCCGCCGTCGAACAGGTAACGATTGGCTGGGTTGTCGTTTCTTACTGCCAGGTTCCACTTCTTGATTTGCAGAGCACGGCACTTTACAAACCAAGCCGACTGCTCCGCCGACCAGAAAGCTTCACCGACCTCTGTCACGGGGGCTAGTTTGCGCACGTCCATGCCGGCTTTTTTCGCCTCTTCCAATTGACGCTTGTCATTTTCCACGTCGTAGGCCGGCACAAATTTCTGCATTTCGACCCAGTTCATTTTCGATTGTGCTTCAAAGTATGCTCTGGCAACCTCCGCCGGCGACATTTTGGCATAGGCGTCGTTATTGACTAGAACCTCCGGCGCGTTCGTCCATTTCAGCTCGTTTTGAAGCCGTAGTTTGCTGTCATAGATTCCAGTGATTACATATCGTTTCGCCGAGTTCGAGTTGGACACGCGCACGTTGAATTCCATCGGTGGAAGTTTGATTTCGTAGGGCACATACCAGCCCGGATATTTACCGGATTTGTATGGCTCGCCAACGCTGAGAATCTCCAGTCCGCCAAGATATTCTTTCATCCGCTCGAATCGCTCGTCAGCGCCTGACATCGGCCAGAATTTTAGAACTTCATCCCAGTTCTTTTCCGCGCAGGCCTTGAAGAACGCTTCCGCAGCCTGCTTGGGCGTCATTTTCTCATACCTTGCATTGTCCGGCAGGATCTTGACGGCGGTTTCCCCCGGATTAATTCCGCCGGTGATGTTCCAACGGTCGGGATGCATTTCATCATCCCCGGGTCTCACGTAAGGACTGGACTTCCAGACGGATTTTTGTCCGTCCGAATGAATTATTTCCAGTTCGCAGGGGACTCTGAAGCCGTGTTTGACCCAGTCCGGCTGCGGTACTGAAGGACCGATAGACACGATTCTGGCAACATTGACCGCGCCAAATTCTTCTTTCGCGTATTCTTCAAGCTCGCCGCACCAGATCAACCCCACTTTCTTGTAGTCCTTGTCAATGAGCGCCTGGAAGAACTGGCGAACGGTTTCGGCCGCAGCCTGCTCGTCCGTCATGTTTCCTTGGGCCACGCCGATAACCTGGTTGAGCTGGTCGGCTATTCTTACATCCTTAGGCAATTCGCCTCTCAGCGAAAACATCTTCTCTTCAATCGGGACGTTATAGTCACAAAACTCCGTCCTGGAACTCAGGACTTCGTTGGTACCATCAAGGCGATAAAACTCAATGCGGGTGATTAAATCTGTTTTCTGGTCTATCCAGTAAATTTCCTTTTTGGGGGCGCTCTTATGGGTCACAACGATCGCGCCAAGTTTCTGTTTTTCCGGTGGATTTTGTATGTCTATGCCAACCTTGCCGGCCTTTTGGTCATCCAGGAGTTTTTTCATGACCGATTGGGGCTGGCTCTGTTCCAGCAAGCTCTGCATCCAGGGCGCAATCCGTTTGGTCTGGAAAGTCAGGAAACGACGTTTGGTTTTGAACCAGATTTCCGACCTTTCGGGCGTCCAGGTGATGAGTTTTGCGCCATCCTCGGTTTCAGGGAGGTAATAACGTGCTTCTTCAACTTGGCCTGGGTCATTCGATTTAATCCAGAACTCGGCTGGCTCGTGCTCCGCCGCCCCGAACGTTTTCACGTGTAAAAAGCGGACCTTGTTGTAAGCCTCGATTACCTGCTCTATTCCGAAAGCCTTTGGCGCTGAGATGTTCAAAACTGACGTGGCTACGACAATTGCGATGATGATCGCCGCCGCGCTTGCGACAGCGCCCAACCCAAATCCCCAACGATGTTTCAGTAATACGCTCGTAATTGTGTTCCTTTCCGGTTCCGTCTGTTGTTGGAGAACCCGGCGCATGACCGGCTCGACAATGGACACACCGGCGGCAGCCCGGCCGTGGGCGACCAACCGCTGTTGCAGGTGGGCGATGGCCGCGTATTCCGCGCGGCAAGCCGCGCAGGCTTCCAAGTGTGCCTCGCATTGGAGAGATTCCTCGTGGCCGAGCAATCCTTCGATGCAGGCGACCAAATTGTC
Organism: Verrucomicrobiia bacterium; assembly: GCA_050013395.1. Taxonomy (GTDB): domain Bacteria; phylum Verrucomicrobiota; class Verrucomicrobiia; order Palsa-1439; family Palsa-1439; genus JBEKZD01. The sequence continues at coordinate 4,469 of JBEKFI010000071.1, forward strand.
CCGGCATTCAGCGCAGTTCATGGGTGCTCCGTTTGGTTGATCGTTCGATCGGCGCTTTCGCGGGCTTGAAGCTCCTGACGAAGCAGGGCGTAAGCTCGCGAGAGCGTTTTCGTGACCGTGCCGAGCGGCATTTCGAGTCGCTGGGCCACCTCTTGGCAGGACAGCCCTTCGTAAAACCGCAGCAGAATCACCTGGCGATAGGTTTCGGGTAGGACAGCAATGGCTTCATCCAACGGATACTCCGCGTGGTTGTCGGCAGGTTCGGGCATCATGGTTTCCGCAACTTCGCGATCCTGTTGGCGACGTTTCAGGGAACGGAATTGTTCTTTGGCCACCCGTCCGGCAATGCCCAGAAGCCAGGAATAAAATGATTCCGGCTTCCGGAGCTTCTTCAAGGACTGAAAAGCCCGGACGAATGATTCCTGCGCTGCCTCCTCGGCCTGCGACCGATCCCCAAGTCGGCCTGTCAGGTAAGAGAACAGCGGCCCCTGATAGCGGTGCACCAGCAGGCGGAACTCCTCCGGATGTCCGTCGCGGCAGCGTTGCACGTATTCTTCGTCGGTCAAATCCATGCCATATCCTTCTCCAGCGAATTCATACCGCCATCTTATAGTGACGTCCGGCGCGTTTTTGCGACAAAACAATAGGGATCTCCTCGGCACGCTTCTGGGCTGTGTTTTCGTGGTGGCTGTACGCAAGCAACCGAGCACCGGTCATCTGCGGTCTTTTCGTTCTCTTCACGGCACTGCTTGGTTTGTTTGCAGGTTGGAACCTTTTCCCAGGGTTGGTGTCGGACATGGCAGGCCCTGAATGGTTCGGGGCAGGAAGAAAGGATTGCCATGAAACATGTGCTCATTGCGTTGATGGTGTTGGTGACGGTGCGCGGGTTTGGCGAGGAGGAGATGCTGCCCCGTCCGCTGCAACCGCCCGCCCCGGCGAGCGAATTGTCCCGATTGATCGCGGAGACGCGGGTTGGCGAAGGCCAGTCGCACAGGAACCTAGTGGTATATCCGCTGTTCACGTCGAACCGGGCGCGACGGGGTTACTGGACGCTGGATCAGGCATTGGCGAAGGGATTGATCCGCATTTCGGAGAAAGGCGGGGGGAGCGTGCCCGAGTTGCTCGTCGAGAATCAGTCGGATGAGCCGATTTTTCTGCTGGCGGGCGAGATCGTGACGGGCGGGAAACAGAACCGCGTGGTCTCGCAGGATATCTTGCTGGCGCCGCGCAGCGGGCCGATCGGGCTGGGCGTGTTTTGCGTGGAGCAGGGAAGGTGGACGCAGCGGACGCAGTACTTCGGCGCGGAAAAGGAACTGGCGCATGGAAAACTGCGGCAGGAGTTGAACGCGCCGATGGTGTCGCAGTCGCTGGTATGGAATGAGGTTGCACGCAAGGCTGATGCCGTGGCGGCGGCGGTTCCCAACGAGACGCATTATCTCGGGAAGATCTATGAATCAGGCGACGTGAGGCGTGATCTCGACGATTACACTAGGGCGATCGTTTGGACGCAGGACGCCAACGGGATGGCGGTGATGATCGGCGGTCGAGTCGTCGGCGTGGAGTTGTTTGGCGACAGCGATACGTTTGCGAGGTTGCGTGACAAGCTGCTCCGATCCTACGCTGTGGACGCCATCGAGGTCACCAACCCGGTCAAACTCGCAGCAGACCGAGGAGCAGTCGAACGATTCCTTCGGAATGCTCAACGGGCGCGGCTCACGCCGAAGGAAACGATTGGCATTGGCCGGTTGTTTGCGGTCAATGGCAGAGGACTATACGGCTCGGTGTTGTTCTGGCACGAGCAAACGGGTGCGCACAGCGTCGTTCATGCCAGCCTGTTTGCTGCGCCGCGCGTCGAAGAGCATCCGCCGATTGTGCCAATGCCGATGCCGCATCCGATGCCGAGAGAGTGAGGACGTGAAGCGTGCGGCGTTGAGCGTCTGTCATCACGCTTCCACGCTCTTCGCTCAATGCTCGACGGGTTTTTTACGCGCGGTTGAGGTATTTGCCGGTGCGGGTGTCCACTTCGATGGAGTCGCCCGCATCGATGAAGAGAGGGACGCCGACTTCGAAGCCAGTTTCGACTTTCGCCGGTTTGGTGACGTTGGTGGCGGTGTCGCCGCGAACGCCCGGCGGGGCTTCGACGACCTTGAGCTTCACCTTCGGTGGCAATTCCAGTTCGGCGGCTTTGCCTTCCACTTCCATCAACGTGCACTGGAGATTTTCCGTGAGATACTTCGACGCCTCGCCGACGAATTCCTCGCTGAGCGTGGTGGTTTCGTAGTTTTCCGGATCCATGAAATGGTAACCGTTGTGATCCTTGTAGCTGAAGTCGAGTCGCCGCGTGGTCATCGACACGACCTCGATTGACTCGGTGGAGGCGAAGCGGACATTGGACGATTTGCCGGACTTCAGGCTGCGCAGGGTGGCCTGTACGAAGGCGCGCAGGTTGCCCGGCGTGCGATGCTGCATGTCGAGCACGACGCAGACGTCGTTATTGTATTTGATGCCCATTCCTTTGCGGAGGTCGTTGGCTGACGGCATTTGCTGCTCCTATTGTTAAAACCGTTAAAAGATCGTTGTTGTCACATGATTTTGAACTTCGGCAGGTCTTGGGAATCGACGATGCCGACGGGGCGCCTATTCTCGTCCACGACAATCAAATCGTCAATCTGCCGCTGCTGAAAAATCTTCAGCGCCTCAACCGCCAGCGCGCTCTGGTGGATGGTGGTCGGGTTGGGCGTCATCACAGTTTCGATCTGCGCGTGCAATACGTTCGGGTCGCGCGCGATGTGACGACGAAAATCGCCGTCGGTGAACACACCCACGACGCGGCCTTTGCTGTCCACCACGCTGATGGTGCCCGATTTCGCCTTCGTCATCACTAGCAACGCATCCTTCACGGATTCGTATTCGTGGATCACGGCGTTGCGGTCGCCCGTACGCATGATGTCCTTGATCTGCACGAGCATCGTGCTGCCGATGGCGCCCGCGGGATGCAACCGCGCGTAGTCGGATTCCTTGAACCCGCGCGCTTCGAGCACGCACATCGCCAACGCGTCGCCCATCGCCAGCATCGCGGTGGTGCTGGAGGTCGGCGCGAGGTTAAAGGGACAGGCCTCCTTCTTCACGTGCACGTTCAAGATCGCATCGCTGTAACGGGCGATGTGTGACTTCGAGTGCGCGGTCATGGCGATGATTTTCACATCGAAGCGCTTGATCGCGGGCAGAATGCGCAGCAGTTCTTCCGTCTCACCCGAGTAACTGAGCGCCAGCACGACGTCGCCGTCGCCGATTAGGCCAAGATCGCCGTGCAACGCGTTGACCGCGTCGAGCACGACGCTGGTCGTGCCCGTGCTGGTGAGGGTGGCGGCAATCTTGTGGCCGATGTTGCCCGACTTGCCCACGCCCGTAACGATGACCTTGCCCTTGTTGCGTAGCGCCTTGACGATGAGATCGACGGCGGTGGAGAAACTCTCGTCGAGCCGCGCGCGGGTCTGCCGTAGCGCGTCGATCTCAATGTCGAAAATGCTTTTGGCACGTTTGACGTAGTCCATGGGAGTACGGGCGCGCAGAGCATAGTGGAAACACCTTGGTTTGGCAAGGGGAGGCGAGGGTTCCCCTGGCTAGGCGCAAGTATTGTTTGCAGAGTGGCTCAGGAAGCAGAGGCGGTCGGAGTCGATGAGCCGTGCGGAGCAAACTCGAATGGCTCCGGCTCGTTAGGCACGGTGGCCTCGATGTAGCGGACGAGCCTACGGAGATTGATGGGTTTGGCGAGGAAATGGTAGCCGCCGCTGAGGAGAGCTTTCTCGCCGGCTTCTTCTTCGGACACCATGGAGGTCAAGAACACGATGGGAATGTGTTTCAGGATTGGATCAGCCGCGATCTGGGCTGCGACATCGCCGCCGGCGACCGTCGGCATGCAAACGTCCAAGACAATCAAGTCAGGCTTGAACGCACGGGTTGTCGAAAGAGCATTCGCGCCGTTGTTTTCTTCCCTGACCTCATAAAAGCCGGTCTTTTCCAAGCCAAACTTCAGGAGCCGGGTCGTGGCCACTTCATCGTCAACAATCAGGATTCGTTTCTTCCTCATAGCCGTTCCATCCTCAACTCCTTACGCGACAGGTTTCTGTAAGAGCAGGTCGCATGCCGTCTCTCGACGGATTTCGCTTCGGGTTGTCACTGTCGCAATTGCCTCTCGCAACGTCTGCTGTGTGATGGGTTTGGATAGCACAAGGTCTGGGCCTTGTGATTCCTGGCGGTCACTCTTGGGTAGGTCTGCGAAACCTGTCACCATGATCACGGGCGTGCCGGGTATGAGCGACTTGATGGCTTCGGTCATTTGATCGCCATTCATTTCGGGCATCGCACGGTCGGCCACCACCAAGTCGAACTGGCTGGCTCGAAATTTTGCCAAACCTTCCTTTCCGTTTGTCGCAGTCGCGACGGCATGTCCGTCGCCGCGCAGATACTCAGCTTCGATGTCGCGGATGTACGCGTCATCCTCGACCAACAGGACATTCAGCGGAGAGCGCGCGGCCGTGTGGGTCGGTGCATCTTCCACCTGCTGTTCTGCCTGGACCGGCAGGCGCACGCTGACGGTTGTGCCTTTGCCGACCTCGCTCTGGATTGCGATCTCGCCCCCGTGGCGCTGGACGATGCCGTACACGATCGCAAGGCCGAGGCCGGTGCCGGTTTCTTTCTTCGTCGAAAAGAACGGCTCAAAGCAACGCTGGCGGACTTCCTCGGCCATACCGGTGCCCGTGTCGCGGACTTCAAGGATCACGTGCGCGTTATCGGCCCGGGTGGCAATGGTGAGCGTCCCGCCATCGGGCATTGCATCGACCGCGTTGAAAATGAGGTTGACCAGCACCTCGCGCAAGTCAGTGCTGCTGCCGCGCACGAATGAAACGTCTTGCAGGTCGGTTTCGATCCTTACAGTTGCACCGCTGGCCATGACCTGATCCTTCCACTTGGGCTGCGTAAGCACGACGGCTTGCTCGATCACTTGAAACAGATCCACCGGTTTGTAAACCTCGGTGTCCTTGCGGTGACGGTAGAACTCGCGCAAGCGGTTGACAATCTTCACGGCATCGAGCGTTGCGGCGTTCATCATCTGCAGGTACTTCTTAACTTTCTCCGGATCCTTGAGGTTCTCCGGCCAGGTGAGCAGGAGTTCGTTGAAGCCAAGAATCCTGGCTAACGCATTGTTGAAGTCATGCGCCACGCCACTGGCCATCTTTTCCAGCGCGCGCAGACGTTCCTGCTGAACGACCTGCTGCTGTGTGGCCCGCAAATCGATGAGCGCCTGCTCGAGCTGACGCGCGGTTTCTCGCAACGCTTCGGTCGCGCGCTTGCGCTCCGTGATGTCGCGGGCATCAATCAGCAGCACCGGCCCCTGCGGACCGAAAATCATGTTCGCGGTGGCTTCGTACACGAGACACTGTCCATCGGGACGTGGCAGGCGCAATTCGCGTAGCGGGTTGTACTCCATCAATCCCGTTGTTTGCGCGTCTGGCGCGTGGCCGGTTCCTTCGCGCAGTTCTGGAAATAGATCAAGGATGCTTCGACCAATCAGCTTCGCATTTTCACGGCTTGCCAACCGCTGCGCGGAGAGATTTGCCTCCAGAATGCGCAACGTTTCATAATCCACCAGAAACATGGCGTCGCCTGCCGAGTCGAACAGCTCCCGGTAATTCTGCTCTGACAGGGTGAATTGATGTTCGACAACCATGCCCACCGTAATCAATAGCGACAGCGCGGCTGAAGTCAGATACCCTCCCGCCAAGAGCGCGGGCGATCGTTCGACGAATGGAAACGCCACGAGGTGCAAGCCCCAGAGCAAGAACCCCACGGCCAGAATATTTGCGCCTTGATGTCGTTTGCGGTGGCGCACATACAGGATGCCCGTATAGATGCCCGCAGCCGCCAGCAGCACAAAGACGGGAATCGTGATCCATAGTTGGGCTTGCACCTTGTAGGCTGCGACGCAACTCCAGAGCAGCATCAGGATTGTCGCCGACCCGAGTTCCCGTTGACTGCGGCTGTGACCTGTGAGCTGAAAACTGCCCCAGAACATGAACAGCGCACTGATCCCGATGCACGCGCGCCGCACCATGACGAGAAACGGCGTGTCCGGTGTTTCCTCCAAGCCGATCGCGGCAGCCAAATACAGCGAGTAGAACATCCAAGCGACTGTCCAGAGGTTGAAATAGGATTTCTTGGTGGTGCGATTGAGGTAGGCGAAAAGCGCGATCACTACCCAGATGCTGATCAGGGCCAAGACTAGGGCGGCTCGGACCCACTCGGGCGGGAACAGAAGACCCGACTGGTCATATTGACGTAAAACCATTTCCGCCAGTATTTTCACTGGAGTTACACGACCACCGTTCACCCCTTTAACAGCACCACACATGCCGTAATTTGCTGTAAAAACCCGAAGTTCTTGCAGATAACGGCCTTTGGAAATGAAATCGGTCAGGGAAGTGGAGGCACGCGTCGGTCTTTGTCGGACGTTTTCGTCCAAGTCCAGAAATATGGCTCCCAAGGACGGCAAGACGCTCAAGCGTGTCCAATGCGACCACATTGTGCCGCGTCATGATGGATTTGGTCAATGGCGCGCAACCTCTCTCTCGCTGAAGTCGTCGTTGGTCGTGTTGCCGAGCGACGGGCTTGTGCTTGACGTGCCGTGTGGGTGTTGAGAATATCGCCTGCGCTTGCTGCGGGTGACTTAGACCGCCTAACAAAACTGTAGCCGCAGGCTTTAGCCTGCGCGGGAAAGGCGCACCCGTAAAGGGTGCGGCTACAAAAGGGCCGGTTTTGTTAGGCGCTCTTAATCTTTCCAATGCAAACTCACGAAGTCAGTCAATTGGAACAAGCGCTTGATGATTTCAATCCAAGCGTCAGAAGACAGGCGTTGCTTCGGTTATGCGAGCACGCCAAAGCAACGGGCGGCCTCTGGCCGACCGCTCAACCCATTATCAACTTACACAGTCACACCTTTTTCTCCTACAACGCCTACGGCTACTCGCCGTCGAAGTTCGCGTGGCTGGCACGCAAAGCTGGACTGACAGCAGCAGGGATCGTGGATTTCGATGTGCTCGATGGCCTGGAAGAATTCCTCGAAGCAGGACGTCTGCTCGGTCTGAAGACCTGCGTGAGCCTGGAGTCGCGCGTGTTTGTGCCGGAGTTTGCCGACCGCGTGATCAACTCGCCCGGCGAGCCGGGCATTGCCTACCACATGGGCGTCGGATTCACCTCAGCCAGGTTATCGGGATACGCGGCGGAGTATCTCGCCTCGATGCGGCGCACGGCGGAGCAACGCAACCGCGAGTTGATCGCGCGCGTCAACACGTTCATGCGTCCGGCCGAATTGGATTACGAAAAGGATGTGCTGCCGCTGACGCCGAAGGGCAACGCCACCGAGCGCCACGTCTGCGAAGCGTACGAACGGAAGGCAGCGGCGATGTTTCCCGACCGAACCACGCGGGAAGAATTCTGGACTGACAAGCTCGGCGATTGTCCGGCGGAAAGCGGCAAGTTGCAGGCGCTGATCCGTGCCAAGACGATGAAACGCGGTGGCGTCGGCTACGTCCAGCCCGGCAAGGGATCGTTTCCGTTGATGGCCGAAATGAACCGGTTTATTCTTGAAGCCGGCGCGATCCCGACGTTGACGTGGCTCGACGGCACGTCCGATGGAGAGAAGTGCATCGAAGAACTTTTCCAGGTTGCGATGGCGTCAGGGGCTGCAGCGCTGAACATAATTCCGGACCGCAATTACACGCCGGGCGTGAAAGATCAGAAACTGCAGAATCTGCGCGACGTGGTCGCGTTGGCAGAGAAGCACCACTTCCCGATCATCGTCGGCACGGAGATGAACGCGCCGGGCAACAAGTTTGTGGACTCGTTCGAGACAGCGGAGCTGAATCCGTTTGTGCCCGTATTCCTCAAGGGGGCGCACATCGCTTATGCCCACTCGGTGCTGCAGCGGCAGAGCGGCTTCGGTTATCTCAGCTCGTGGGCGCGAAAGACATTTGCGTCGGTGGTCGCAAAGAATGAGTTCTTCGAGAAGCTGGGCCGCAAACTTCAACCGTCGCAGGAAGATCATCTCCGCAGCTTGCCCGCGGATGCTTCTCCCGCTACAATACTATCGAAGATTCGCTAAAAGGAAATCATGGCAACCGCGACCATTCCGAAACAACAACGGGCCGTGCAATTGGTCGGTCCGGATCAGTTGAGAATCAACGAGGCCAAACCCGTCCTCAAGCCCGGCGCACATCAGGTCCTCTGCCGGGTCGAAGTCTGCGGCTTGTGCTTTTCCGACCTGAAGTTGCTGAAACAGTTTTCGGGTCACGCCCGCAAATCGGACATCGCCGCGGGCATCGACAGGCAAATTCTGCGCGAAATGCCCAATTACGTTCCCGGTGATAAGCCAGCCGTGCCGGGCCACGAGACTGTCGTGCGCATCGTTGAAGTCGGCCCGAAAGTCGAAAGGTTCAAGCTCGGCGAGCGTTACCTCGTGCAAACCGATTACCGCTGGCTGCCAACCGCCAACTCCAATTCGGCGTTTGGCTACAATTTCGAGGGCGCACTGCAAGAGTACGTGCTTGTGGATGAACGCGTCATCACTGCGCCCGACGGTGAATCCATGTTTATTCCCGCGCCCGAAGATTTGTCCGCGTCGGCCATCGCGTTGTGCGAGCCGTGGGCCTGCGTGGAAGACGCGTACGTCGAGAAACAGCGCCGCGTGTTCAAACGCGACGGTAAAACGCTGATCGTCGCGGACGACGAACCGAAACTCACCAATGTTGGAACAGTCACCCGCGCCAAGCCATCCGCGCTCCCGAGCGGAACGTTCGACGACGTGGTTTATTTCGGTAGCGATCCCGCTGTCGCCGAAAAACTCTTCGCCAACGTCGGAACGAACGGCTTGTTCGTTGTTGCCCAGTGCGGCAGGAAGTTCGGACGCCCGGTCTTCAGCGCCATTGGTCGCGTCCACTACGGCGGCATCCGCATCGTCGGCACAACGGGCGACGATCCCGCCATGGCGATGGCCTGCATCCCGGCCACCGCTGAGATTCGGCCGAACGACAAGATCAACATCATCGGCGCCGCCGGTCCGATGGGCACAATGCACGTCATACGCGATCTTTGTCAGGGTGTTTCCGGCGTGAGCGTCTTCGCCGGCGATTTGAGTGACGAGCGTCTGGCGATGCTGCAGAAACTGGCGACCCCGCTGGCACAGAAGAACGGGGTGGCCCTGCACCCTTACAATCCGCAAAAGGACAAGCTTGCGGAGAAATTCAACTACATCGTGCTCATGGCGCCCGTGCCCGCGCTGGTGGCGCAAGCCGTGAAAGACGCCGCGCCGCGTGCAATCATCAATATTTTTGCGGGCATTCCCGCGAACGTGACCGGCGAAATTGACCTCGACGCCTACGTCGAAAAACAGTGTTATTTCATCGGGACAAGCGGTTCGACACTGGACGACATGAAGGCCGTCTTGAAGAAGGTTGCTTCACGAAAACTCGACACCAACCTCTCGGTGGCCGCTGTGGCCGGATTGGATGGCGCGCTCGACGGCATCCGCGCCGTCGAGAAGAACCTGATGCCCGGCAAGATCATCGTTTATCCGATGTGCAAAGGGCTGAAACTGACGCCGCTGACCGAGTTGGGCGGCAGACTGCCGCTGGAAAACGGTCACTGGAATGAAAAGGCTGAGAAAGCGTTGCTGGAGCAATTCAAGAAATGATGAACGGCGTGCCCCCTCACCTTCATCCCGCTCTGAGCGGGATTAATCCTCTCCCCCACACAACGGGGGAGAGGAGACCGCGTTGGTGTTCCCCTCTCCCTTCCGTGAAGGGAGAGGGACAGGGTGAGGGTTTGGCGCGCACCAACGGGCATTGGACAGCCGAAGCTGAAAGGGCATTGCAGGAAGAGTCAAGAAATGATGAATGGTTCTGCCAGCGATGTTGTAGCCGCGAAACATTTTTGCGGCTTCTTCCCACACAACGGGGGAGAGGAGACCGCGTCGGTGTTCCTCCCCTCTCCCTTCCGTGAAGGGAGAGGGACGGGGTGAGGGTTTGGCGCGCACCACCCGCTGCAAAAGACTATGACTCACATACTCGAAAACAAAATCGCCGTTGTCACCGGCGGGGCGCAAGGCCTCGGCCAAGCCATTTGCCAGCGGCTCGCGCAGGAAGGTTGCGAGATTGTCGTTGCCGACATGAATGAGGACGGGGCGCGGCAGACCGCAGTTGCGGTCGGCGGCCGCAGTCTCAGCTTCAAGGTGGATGTCACACAGGAAGCGCAGGTCAAGGCGCTGTTCGACAAGGCCGTCGAGACGTTCAAGCGCGTGGACATTGTCGTCTCCAATGCCGCCATCCTCATCGCCGAACCGATCGCCGAGGCAGATGCCGAGAAGTGGCGGGCGGTGATGAACGTGAATCTCTTCGGGAATTTCCTCACGATGAAACACGCCTGCCGCGTCATGAAACCGCAGCGCAGCGGCGTCATCATCCAGATCAACTCCAAGTCCGGCAAGAAAGGCAGCGCCGCCAACTCCGCATACGCTGCCACCAAGTTCGGCGGGATCGGCCTCGTCCAGAGCGTCGCGTTGGAGATGGCGCCTCACGGCATCCGGTGCAACGCCATCTGCCCCGGCAACCTGCTCGACTCTCCGCTCTGGATCGATCCCAACAAAGGTCTGTTCGTCCAGTATCTTCGCGCGGGCAAGGTGTCGGGTGCCAAGAACATCGACGATGTCCGCCAGGCGTACATCAACCAGGTGCCCATAAAACGCGGGTGCACTTACGACGATGTCTGCAACGCCGTCGTCTTCCTCGCCAGCGACGCCGCCAGCTACATTACCGGCATCGCCCTCAGCGTTACCGGCGGCCAGGAAATGAATTGAACCGCGGATTTCGCAGATTGCGCGGATAACGAATCGTTATCCGCACATCTCTAATGAGCCAAGGCTTGATACATGAGGCGCTGAGTCGTGATATCATCGGCGCGGCGATGCAGGTGCTGAACATCCTGAAACCCGGTCTTGACGAGAAACTCTACGAAAACGCCTTGGTCATTGAGCTTCAGAAACGTGGCCACAGAGTCGAGCAACAGAGTCAATTCCCTGTTCACTATGACGGGAAACTTGTGGGTACCATGGTACCCGACTTAATCGTGGACAATGCTGTGATCGTGGATACCAAGGTCGTCACGGCTTTCATTGATGCGCACATTGCGCAAATGACCGGTTATCTGGCCATCACAGGTCTTGAACTGGCGTTGCTGTTCAACTTTAAGAGCGCCAAATTGGAGTGGAAGCGCGTGATTAGGAGCGCAGACCACTGACTGCGCCGATTCGGCGCAGGCGTTGGCACGGGAAGGCGTCCGCCTCGCGCTTCTTTCTCGCACCAAACCGCCCGCCAGTATTCGCGGTAAGTTTATTGCCTGCGATCTTGCTGATCTTGATTCCATCCCGGCAGCGGTCTGTCAAGCACTGAAGTACCTGGGAGTTCTGGATTTTCTCATCAACAACGCCGGCATCTTTCTCGAAAAACCGGTCCCGGCGATTTCGCTGACCAACTGGGAGCGAGTGATGCGCGTCAATCTCACTGCGCCGTTCCTGCTTTGCCGTGAAGTGCTGCCGTACATGATCGCCCGCAAACAAGGACGGATCATCAACCTCGCCAGTACCTCCAGCGTGCAGGGGTATCTGCATCAATCCGCCTATTGCGCGAGCAAACACGGTCTGCTGGGCTTCGCGCGCAGCCTGGCAATCGAGGCCAAGCCGCACAACATCCACGTGTACAATCTCTGTCCCGGCGGCGTGGACACGGATTTCATCAAAGGCACCTACCTTGGTGAACGCCTGAAAGGCCAGCCGATGATCCAGCCTGCCGACGTGGCCGCGATGGTCGTTTTCCTCCTCAAACAGCCCGACAACATTGATCTGCCCGAGTTGATCGTCCGGCGGTTTGGTCCGAAGTACATCTAATAGTGGTCCAGTATCTAATATCTATCTAACCCGGATTATTCACGATGCGCTTAAACAACCCACAGTGTGTCACTGCTCGAACCCTCACCCTGACCCTCTCCCTTGGGAAGGGAGAGGGGAGATCTCCTCGCCCCGCTTGCGGGTTCATGCCTTACCGCTCCTCGCTCTGATCGTCAAACAACTCAGCGTCCTTTTCACCTGAGCTAGACTCGCGGATCTTGCCAGACGCAGTTGGTGGTTTCACATCCACTGCGCCTGTCCTAGATGGTCGGCCAAGCTGAAGCGAGATTTGGGCTTCCGTCTCAATCTTCTGTTTCAGACCGGCGAGGAACGCATCCACGGAGGGTATGTTGGGGTTGTTTCGGAACGCATCAAACAGTTGATCCATTGTGGCGGAAATTTTCCTGCTCGCGACCATTTCGAACCGGTCTTTTCCTGATTTAAGATCATAGAGAGCAAAAACCGTCGAGTGCTGCGGCTTGTAGCTCAATCGCTGAAACCTGTATCGGGCCTCAAAGTTCTTGTAGACCAACTCTTGGACGACCCAATAAATTTTTTTCTTCCAAGTCTCCATGATTACGCCCTTGGTCAGAATCTGCGTGAACGTCCGCTTCCAAATGTCGTAGAGATTCAGTCCAAAACCGTATGATTTGTAAACGGTGCTTTCCCCTGCCACAAAGTCTTTGAGTCCTTGCACCAGTTGGCCCGTGCCGGTGGTCTGACCTGTTTGAAATTCGATAACGACAAAATCCTCAATTTCGGCAGACATGGGCTTGTGCTTCACCATCACGAAGTCGAAGCTTCCGATGTCCTTCAGTCGAATCTCAGAGAAGACGAGGATGTCACTCGTCGTGTTGAAGTGATGCTGTGCAATGTCCGTGAATACGGTGTGACCATCGAGAAACCTGCGCGGGCACAAGGCGACTTCGTCGTCGTTGACGTGGGCGGTGCAAACGCCAAACGGGTAATTGATCAGGCGACTCTGCTTGTAGCAGACCTTATCGACGAACGGACACCAGTGCTTGGCGCGAATCTCTTTCGCCTGAGCGCTCACGTTGAACAGCGGATAACCGAACACTTCAGATGGGTATCTAGGTCTGGGCATTTGTCATCCTACAAGTGCGCCACGCCAAAGGCGTTCAATCTCGAAATCCTCAAGGCCATGTTCCAGAGAATAGCCGAGCAGACGAGCGCAGTCCCGGCAGAAGGCAAAGCTGTCGTCTGTCTTGATCGCTTCAATGGGGGCGGGAACAGTTCCTTCGCTTGCGGCGATGTCATGAGGTTGGAACACAAGAATTGAGTCGTGCTTCAAAGCGTTCAGTTGCCGGATATGCACTGAGATTGGGTTCTCAGAATGTACGGTATAGGTGTTCACCAATCTGAAACCCGCCGCTTTCAAGGCCAGCGTAAGTTGAATCCAGGCATCAGCACGCCAATGATGAAAGGTGAAAACGAGACGCCCATGCGGCCGCCGCAGCACGCGGTTGGCCTCACTGAAAATCCCGCCCAAGACCGTGCGGTATTTCTCCGCCTTTGCTTCCGTTTCTGCTACGGCAGATAAGACGGGCGCGAAATGCCAATCAGCCTGATCGGGCAGAAACCACTGCAACCATACGCGGAAGAAATGCGAGAGATCGCTGTACTGAACGCTGTCAAAATACGGAGGATCAGTAATCACAAAGTCCACTGAACTATTTGCCAGTGGAATCTTCGACGAATCGCGCTGTTCTGAAATAAATCGTCTGGTCTTTCCTTTGAATTCACTGACGTGCGAGCATTCGAACCCGCAATCTGTTTCGCCTAAGATGGCGACCTTGCGCCAGCCGTCCGTATTAGGCTGACGCTCGATAGGAGCGACTGCCCACTTGCCGGCATCTTTCACACGATCCTCGAAAAGCCGTCGCAAAGTACCGGATGTCTTTTGGGAGAATGCCGGGTTGCTTTCTAAGGACGTGTACGGGAACGAATACGCATGATGCGAAAAGACATGTCGAATCGCTCCGGGTCTTCGTTTGTCAGAGCCTTTGTAGCCACACAAGATTGAGTTGAATTCGAGGGATGTGGACACAAGCAAAGCCAGCCACACGCGATGCTTAGGTTCTGCTTCGTCCAGCAGTTTCTTCGCAGTCGAGATGTACAGAATCTGCCTCGGGCTAAACAAGTCGGAGTAGGATTCGATGTTCTTACTGAGCAAGTCGCCCGACTTTGGGCCGCGCACAACCCGGAGCGAATCTACCCGTGGCAAGACAACGCGTGCTGCCGATCTTCGAGCCTTCTCGATAGAGTCCAAATCCTCTTTCCCGACGGCCTTGAAGAACTGGCCGTGTGACGGACACCATCCGACCGCTATCAGCGGCACATACCGGTGAGGAAAAGCGGAGTCAATGCAATTGACCAGTGGCTTGTCGCACGTGCCGCACTTGGCATTCGCCTTCTCGAAGAGCCGCCAGCATTTCCGGCCTCGCTTGACCTTCAAGTCTGGATAGTAATGTTGAATCAGCTTGTGCTGTCCGTCGGGTTCTTCCCTGAGCAGAAACGAGTCAATAACCAGTGCTTCGCCACAGGCACATGATCGGCGCACGGCGTGTAAAACGAATTGGACTTCGCCGTGTTCTCCGCACGTCGGGCAGTTTGTTCTGAAGTACCGCCGCAATCTCTTTTCAAGTGCTCGGACAAACCTCTCGAAGACCTCTTCCTTGTCCTCAACCGGTATCCGTCGCAATGAGGCGCGAACCTGTAAAACGGGAATCGGATCGAGGTCGTAGCCGATCACGTTCGCGCCGAGACGAATCGCTTCGTGCAAAGTCGTGCCGCCTCCCATCATGGGGTCGAGCACAGTGATTCCTTCCAGGCCTCCCGGCGTGTAGTAGTCGCGAAGCTCAGCGTCAGGTACGAGCTGTTTGAGGATGAACCGGAAGGTCGTGCCGGATCGTCGCGCCCACCATTTGTGCAGGTAGGTATTTGGGCGGAACAAATTCTTGTTGTACGACTCCAGCTTCGCGAGTTCGTTCGCCTCCTCTTCCGGGAAGGACACGTCAATCGGAACGTCAGCCGCTAGCGATTGCTCCTTCCGCTCTTCCTCGACGAAATGAAGTTCTGTTTGGAGCACGCTCATCGCATCGACATTAGTTCTTCGCGAAGGAACATCCAAACGAAAACCGTTTTGAAGTGGTTTTGGCCTGGATGGGGCATTCGCCGTTGGAGGCGTTGGCGTAGAGTTTGTAGAGGGCGCGGTTGTCGTTGCCCCACGGGTTCGGCTTTTGGAGGAGGTAGGCCCAGACTCCTTTGGTGCTGAGGTATTCGATGGAGTTGGAGACCCAGACGCGCGGGAGGTCGGGGTGACGATTCAGGCCATTGAGCGATTCGCAGGCGGCCATTGTCTGGACGCGGGTGTCGGTTGCGTCAGATACGTCACTGCCGCGTCTCCGCTTCGCTTCGGCTTCGTCGCGGCGCGCGCGGAGATGGAGGATGGCTTCACCCCATTGGCCCATGCGCTGGTTGACGAAGGTGGTGACGGGATCAATCGGGGAAGTGACGAGTGTCGAGTGAGGTGTCTGCATATTCGTCATTCGGAATTCGCCATTCGCCATTGCCCCCGGCGGCGGGTTTCTTGCGTTGGTCGGGCGGCACCGCGAGCACCGCGTCAACCACCAGCGACGCGACCATGGTGCTGTGCTTGCCGCCGCTGAAGCCGACGAGCCACGGGTGGGCGTCGACCAGATACAGCCGACGGAGGGACTGCTTGATTTCTTGGTACGTCGGGGCCGCCATCACCGCCAGTCTGTGCTTCAGGGCAATGACTTTCAAGCACGAAGAGAAGGAACTCGCCCCCTCACGCGGGCAGACCCGGCAGTCAGGAGATGGATTAAACCGCGGATTTCGCAGATTGCACGGATAACGAATCCTTAAGAGCGCAGACCACTGACTGCGCCGATTCGGCGCAATCAGCGTCATCGGTGTAATCAGCGGTTGGCGTCCGATATTTTATGATTGACTGTGATTGTATTTGCGCGTAACTAATCACAAGTAATCATGACTGGATTGGATCAAAAAGACCTCGCGCCGCAACGGTGGGACCGGCTACGCTCGGCGTTGCGCCAAAACCGGGTCGTCCGCGTGGAGGATCTCTGCCGCGAGTTGCGCGCTTCGCCCGCGACCGTCCGTCGCGATCTGGCGCGGCTGGAGGAACTGGGCGAAATCCAGCGCGTGCACGGCGGCGCAGTCAGCGTGGACAGCCGGATGGACGAGCCGCTGTTCGACGACAAAGCCTCCATGTCCACGAAGGAGAAGCAGCGCATTGCCCGGGCGGCGCTGGACTATGTCGCGGCGGACGATACGATCTATCTCGACGGCGGCAGCACGGTGCTGGAGTTCGCCCGGCTGGTGCGCGACCGGACCAATATCACGGTTGTGACCAACTCGTTGCGCGCCGCGCATGAACTGGCGGGGCGCGGGCCGCGGCTGATCTTGATCGGCGGCGAACTGCGGCGGCTGAGTCAGACGCTGGTCGGGCCGTTGACCCGCTGGATTTTGCAGGAACTGCATCTGGACAAGGCGTTCATGGGCACGATTGGACTGTCGCTCAAGGCGGGCCTGACCACGACCGATCCGAGCGAGGCTTACACGAAGCAACTGGTGATGAACCAGGTGCGGCAGGTGATTTTGCTGGCCGACAGCAGTAAAGCGGGCAAAGTGTCGTTCGCGCGCGCCGGCCGGTTGGACAACGTCCACGTGTTGATCACCGACAAACAGTTGGACAAGAATTTGGCGAAAGAACTGATCAAGAAAGGAATCAAAATCGTGCGCGCCTGACCCAGGCGACCCAAAGGAACATATCATGGAAGCAGCATCACCAGTTTATCTGAGCGACATGCGGCCGGACTTCAAGCCGTTTGAAATCAATTGCGGCAAAATCCCCGCTTACCGTTACGCCGGCGATCTGAAGAGCGCATTGAAGGCCAAGACGATCACCAAGGAAGAGGCGGCGGCATTGTTCGAGGAGATGCTGATCATCCGCGAACTGGAGGAGATGATTGTGAAGCTGCGGTCCGGTGGCTACGAGCCGTTGCCCGGCTACGATTACCGCGGGCCGACGCACGTCTCGGTCGGCCAGGAAGGGACGGCGGTGGGTGGGTGCAGTTCATTGAAGGTTGCCGACAAGATCACCAGCACGCATCGCGGCCACGGCGAGAGCTTGGCGAAGGGGACGGTGGCAATGTGGGCGATGAGCGCGGAGGAACTGAAGAAGCGCGTGCCGAACTGCATTGCCACGAAACGCGAGGAACTGCTGGAAGCGGCGCTGGAAGAGCATCTGTACCGGTTCATCTGCGAGTTGTTCGGTAAGGACGACGGCTACTGCAAGGGCCGCGGCGGCTCGATGCACATTGCGGACTTCACCGTCGGCCATCTCGGCGCCAACGCGATTGTCGGCGGCGGCGTGCCAATCGCCACGGGCGCGGCGATGGGGTTGCGGTATCTGCGCAAGGACGCGGTGGTCTGCTGTTTTGCGGGCGATGGCGCGTTCGCCAATGGCGTGGTGCTGGAGTCGTTGAACTGGGCGGCGCAGGCGCAGTTCACGAACGACCTCGCCGGCGACCACAAGTTCGGCGTGCCGATCATCTTCCTGATCGTCAACAATCACTACGGCATGACCCACCGCACCGACGACGAGGTGATGGGCGTGGCACAGTTGGCGCAGCGCGCCGCGGGGTTTGCCAACAACAACATGCACGCCGAGGTGGTCAACGGCATGGATGTGCTGGCGGTACGTGACGCCGTGCAACGCGCGGCCAAGCTCTGCCGCAAAGGCAAAGGCCCGGTCCTGCTCGATGTGGACACGTACCGTTACTGGGGCCACTCGCTCAGTGATCCGCGCAACGAGTACCGCACCAAAGAGGAGGAAGCGGCGTGGAAGGCCGTGGACCCCATCGAGTCGTTCAAGAAACAACTGCTCGACGCGAAGGTTCTCACCCCGAAGACTCTTGCGGCAATTGAACAACGCGTTCGCGACCGCAACACGCGCGCGGCGAGGCGCGCCGCCGCCGCCGCCGATCCTCCGGCCGCCGACGTGATCAAGTACATGTACACCGACACGAAGTGTGAGACAGTGCCCGTCGAGTTTCAGAAGGTGCGAATCGTGAAGGAACTACCGGTGGTGAAGCGCACCGACGGCCAGCTCACCTACCGCGACGCGGTCAAAGAGGCGCTCATCGAGGAAATGACACGCGACAACCGGGTGATCTTCTATGGCGAGGACGTGGCTGACTACGGCGGCGCGTTCAAGGCGACCAAGGGCTTGCTCGAAGCGTTCGGGCGTGAGCGGGTATTCAATACGCCGATCTCCGAGGCCTGCATCTGCGGCACCGCTGTCGGCGCGGCGATGATCGGCCTGCGGCCTGTCGTTGAGTTGATGTACATGGATTTCGCGCTGATGTCGTCCGACCAAATCAGCAATCAGGCGGCCAAATGGCATTACATGAGCGGCGCCCAGACCGAAGTGCCGCTGGTCATCCGCGCGTCCGTCGGCGGCGGCAAAGGCTACGGCGGCCAGCACTCGCAGACTCTGGAATCGGTGTTTGCGCACATTCCCGGCTTGTACGTGGTTTATCCGTCCACGCCGTACGATGCAAAGGGCATGTTGAAGGCGGCGATCCGCGACAACAACCCGGTCATGTTTATCGAATCGCAACTGCTCTATGGGCTGAAAGGCCCTGTGCCCGAGACCGACTATCTCGTTCCGCTCGGCGTGGCCGACGTCAAACGTCAGGGCACAGATGTCACGTTCGTGGCGTGGGGCCCGGTCGTGCACGACTGCCTGAAGGCCGCCGACAAGCTCAAGGCGGAGCGCGGTGTCAGCGCCGAGGTGGTTGATGTGCGCAGTCTCGTGCCGCTCGATATCGACGCCATCCTGCGCTCGGTGCAAAAAACGGGCCGCTGCGTCGTCGCCAGTCAGGCGATTCACATCGGCAGTTACACCGGCGAAGTCGCCTCCACGATCCAGGCGGAAGTGTTCGATTACCTCGACGCCCCCGTGATGCGCGTCGGCGCGAAGAACGGCATCGCGCCGCAGTCGCACGTCTTGGAGGCGGCATTCTTGCCGAACGTCAACGATCTGTTGGCCGCAGCCAACGCCGTCCTGTGAGGGATGCATGACAACCATGTCCCATGTGCACATCGCACTACCCCCTCACCTTGATCCTCTCCCCCGGCTCGCGGGGGAGAGGAGAGTCCCCTCTCCTTTGCTGCGCAAGGGAGAGGGTCAGGGTGAGGGTTCCGTGACACCTTCAAAAGGAGCAATGCGTTGACCATGGCACAACCCATTACCATGCCGAAGTTCGGTCAGATGACCGAGGAAAGCGCCATCGTCGAGTGGCGCAAGAAGGAAGGCGACAAGATCGCCAAGGGCGACATCCTGTTCACCGTCGAGACGGACAAATCGGTGATGGATGTCGAAGCATTCAGCGACGGCACACTGCTGAAAATCGTCGTGCCGCCCGGTGTCAGCGTGCCCGTGCAGACCACGGTTGGTTTTACCGGCAACCCCGGCGAGGCAATTCCGGAAGTGACTGCCCCGGCGACGGTGGCGAAACCTGAAGTCCCTGTGGGAGCGGCGTCCCCGCCGCGACCGGTCACTACTCCAGCGGCTCGGCAGGAGCCGAGCCCTCCAAAGACGGCGGCCCCCGCGCTTGTCACAAGCGCGGCTACAACTCCAGATGTTTTTCGCATCAGTCCGCGCGCCGCAGTGTTGGCGCGGGATTGCGTGATTGATCCGCAGCGGATCAAAGGCACCGGGCCCGAGGGGCGCGTCGTCGAGAAGGACGTGAAAGCGTATCTGGAGTCGCGCGGCTACGACAAGCTGCGTATCACACCCGCCGCAAAGGAACTGGCAGCCAAGGAGAACATCGACCTGCTCAGCGTCACCCCGGGCGATGGCGGGCGCATTGCCGTCGCCGATGTGCAGCGCGCCGTCGCCGAGAAACCGAAAGCGATGTCGAAGATGCGGCAGGTGATCGCGCAGCGGTTGACGCAGAGTTTCCGCGACACACCCCATTTCTACGTCACGGTCGCGGTGGACATGACCGACCTGATCGCTTATCGCAACCAGCTCAAGGCGGCAGGCGCGCCGTACACGGTCACGGATTTCATTGCCGAGGCCGTGGTGCTGACGTTGCAGGAGTTTCTCGGTGTGAACAGTTCCACCGACGGCAAGAGCGCGTGGTGGCACAGCCACGTCAATCTCGGCATTGCCGTTTCGCTCGACCAGGGCCTCGTCGTGCCGGTGGTGCGCGCCGCCGAGCAATTGTCGCTGCTGGAACTTTGTCAGCGGTCGAAGGAGCTCGCGGAGAAGGCGCGCGCCGGCAAGGCGACGCCCGACGACCTCAGCGGCGGGACGTTCACCATTACCAACATGGGCATGCTGGATGTGGAGAACTTCGGCGCGATCATCAACCCCGGCGAGGGCGCCATCCTCGCCGTCGCCAGCACCAAACCGCGACCCGTCGTGCGGGATGGCCAGATCGTCGTGCGCCAGATGATGAAGATCACGCTTTCGTGCGATCACCGTGTCGTGGACGGGGCGCTCGGCGCGCGGTTCACCAACGCCGTGAAACAGAAATTGGAGGATTTGGAATTGTGGAAACGGCTGGCGGCGTGAACGCTGCGAACCCTCACCCTGACCCTCTCCCATGGGTGAAGGGAGAGGGGAGTCTCCTCTCCCCGTCTGCGGGGAGAGGATCGAGGTGAGGGGCTAGGTTTATTGAAAGGACTTTGAACCATGGAACAATTTGACATCGTCGTCATCGGGGCTGGGCCGGGCGGGTATCCCGCGGCCATCCGCGCGGCGCAACTCGGCGCGTCCGTTGCGATCGTGGAGAAGGAACAACTCGGCGGCACCTGCCTGAACTGGGGTTGCATCCCGACCAAGGCGCTGATCGCCGCCGCCGATCTCTATCAACACATCCGCCACGCCGACGCGCTCGGGATCACGGTCAAAGGTGCGTCGGTCGATTACGCGGCGATGATCAGCCACAAAAACAAGGTGGTTGACCAGTTGCGGGGCGGAGTCAAGCAGTTGCTCACCGCCAACGGCGTAAAACAATTCAGCGGTGTCGCATCGTTCAAGGACCGCAACACGATTGAGATTACAAACGACACGGGCGGGGACGCCCGCGCTACTATCGGCGCGAAGAAGACGATCATCGCCACCGGCTCAACCTCTGCCGTGCCCGGGTTTCTGCCCAAACACCCCCGCGTGGTGGAGAGCCGTGCGTTCCTCGACCTCGACAAGCTGCCGGAATCGCTGCTGGTGCTCGGCGGCGGCTACATCGGCTGCGAACTGGCCTGCATGGCGGCGCAGTGCGGGGTGAAGGTCACAATCGTGGAGTTGCTGGAGGACATTCTTCTATTACTCGACGCCGACGTGCGCCGCGAAGTCCGCGCACACGTGGAACAGCAACTCGGCATCCGCGTGCTCACCGGGAAGGCGCTGGAGAAGATCGAAGCCGACGACAAGGGCGTCCGTGGCCAGTGCGGCGACGAGAAACTCGAAGCGAAATTGCTGCTGGTCTCGATCGGACGCAAACCGGTCACGGACGGGCTGAAATTGGAGAACGCCGGGCTGAAAACCAACGAGCGCGGGTTCATCGAGGCCGACGACTACGGTCGCACCAATGTCGCCACGATTTACGCCATCGGCGATGTCACTGGCAAGACGCAACTGGCGCACTACGCGACGGCGCAAGCCATTGCTGCTGCGTCCAATGCCTGCGGCCATCGGCTGCAGAAACACGACACGCTCGTGCCGGGCGTCATCTTCACGGCACCCGAAGTCGCGCTGGTGGGCATCACCGAAGAAGACGCGAAGAAACAGAACCGCGTCGTCAAGACCGGCAAGTTCCGTTTCAGCGGTTTGGGTCGCGCGATGGCGATCAACGAAACGGTAGGCTTCGTCAAATGGATCGCCGACGACGCGACCGATCAATTGCTCGGCGCTGCCGGGGTCGGCCCGCACGCCACCGAGTTGATCGCCGAAGCGACGACGGCCATCCGCGCCGAGTTGACCGCAGCGGAGCTCGGCAAAACCATCCACGCTCATCCGACGTTCAGCGAAGCGTGGATGGAAGCCGCCCACGCCCTTCACGGCGACTGCATCCATGCCCCGCCGAAACGGAAGAAATAAATTCTTTTCTCGCAGAGCACGCCGAGGCGCAAAGATTTGGCGTTCGGTGAAGGCCTCCAGCCTTTCTCTGCGGAGGGGGCGGGAGACTCATTCGCGCAACTCTATTTGATCTGTTGCAGCACCCGTCGTTCGCACTCCGCGTATTTCTCGATCAGTTTGTCATAAACGCGGGCGGCTTTGGGGTTGGGTTTGATTTCGCTGTCGGGGACGGGATCCGTGAAGCCGGCGACAACTTCTTCCCAAAGATCGGTGGCGCGGGCGTCCCTGCCTACCGTCTTTCCCCTTTTCGCAAGCGCGGAGGCTTGCGCTACCAAGTACCCGTGGGCGGCGCGCAACGCGGCGCCAAGCGCGGCGCTCTTGGCGACTTCGATGCGCAAGACGGGGCAATTCATCACGTCGGCCATCACCTGAAGGATGGCGGTGTTCCCGGAAGCGCCGCCGGTGGCGTAGATGCGTTTCGGTGCGACTTTCATCCATTGCGAGTGGAGGCGCATCGACATCATCTGCGCTTCGACGACCGCCCGGCAGTTGGCGGCGGCATCGCGTTCGTCGAGGTCGAATCGGT
>JBEKFI010000072.1:0-15729 GCA_050013395.1 Verrucomicrobiia bacterium
GCGCTGTGGTCCATCTCAAGTTTTCCTCCGATCTCCCGCCACGAATATCCGAGCCGGCGCCGGTTGAAGATCGATTGTGCCGTTGGGGCCGGTGGTGCAGTATGTGGCAGAGAAACCGGCGGACCCGATCGAAGTGCGGGTGTATCGCGGGGCGGACGGAGAGTTCACGCTGTATGAGGATGAGGGAGACAATTACAACTATGAAAAGGGAGCGCATGCGACGATTCTGCTGACGTGGAACGATGCTGCGAGGACGCTGACGATTGGGGCGCGTAAGGGAAGATTCCCGGGAATGCTGAAGGAGCGGACGTTCCGCGTGGTGTTTGTCGGTGAGGGGCACGGGGTGGGCGGCGGGGAGACGGAGCGCGCGGATCAGGTCGTGAGATACATAGGGAAGCCGGTGGTGGTCGTGGAGACACAGTGAAGGACTGAGTCCTCGGCTTTCACGTTCCTCTCCTGTCTCTTCTCGTGACTCATCGGGATCGGCACTCTGCGCCGCGCGGGGTTGGTTGTGCTCTTTTCGGAGGACGAACATCCAGCTGGGCACAGGTGTGCCATGCATCACCGGAATGTCTTAAAAGACATCGCCGCGGGGCCGCTCGCGTTGTAGAAGCGCATCGAGGCGGGCTGCGTCAACTGCGTCTTTCTCGCTGTACCGCCGACTCGATGCGTGGTCTAATGGCCGTGGCTTCCCGCGAGGAAATCCGTGAATCAGAACGCAGGCGACGAGGATTGCTGTTCAGGTGACTCTGCGGTTACGGGAGCGGTGCCGGTCAAGCATGTGATCAACGTGGAAACAGCAATGTGAAATGAGGGCTTGCCTATGAGAAACGACTGTCGAGACAGAATCGCGGCAGCGATGCTGTTGAGCATGATGGTGGCCGTCGGCGCGGTGGCGCAGGGAACGGTGAAATTGAAAGCCGAGCCGTTTGCCTTGAACCAGGTACGGCTGCTGGACGGACCGTTCAAGGACGCCATGGAGCGGGACCACAAGTACCTGCTCGCATTGGATGCGGACCGGCTCCTGCACAATTTCCGTGTCACCGCCGGATTACCCTCGACGGCGAAACCGTTGGGCGGTTGGGAGGAGCCGGATGGTGAATTGCGCGGTCACAGCGTCGGGCATTATCTGTCGACGTGCGCGCTGATGTACGCGAGCACCGGCGATGAACGACTCAAGGCCCGGGCCGGAACCATCGTGGCCGAATTGGCCAAGTGCCAGGAAGCACTGCCGCAGCAGGGGTACAACAAGGGATTTCTTTCGGCGTATCCGGAATCGTTCTTCGACCGGGTCGATGCCGCCCAAAAGGTCTGGGCGCCGTACTACACGTTGCACAAGATCATGGCCGGACTATTGGACGTGCACGTGTACTGCGGCAACCGCCAGGCGCTGGAGGTGTTGGAGAAGATGGCTGACTGGCTCAAGTTCCGCGTGGACCGTCTCTCGCACGAGCAGATGCAGCGCGCGCTGCGCAACGAACATGGCGGAATGAACGAGGTGTTGGCCAACCTCTACGCCGTCACCGGCAACCCGGAGCATTTGCGGCTGGCCAGCGCGTTCAACCATGAGACCGTCTTCGATCCGCTGGCCCGCGGCGAAGACCGGCTCGATGGCCTCCACGCAAACACGCAGATCCCCAAGATTATCGGCGCGGCGCGTGAATACGAGTTGACGGGCGAAACGCGGTTCAGGGACATTGCCACGTTCTTCTGGCAGCGGGCGGCGTTGAAACGTTCCTACGTCATCGGCGGCCACAGCGACCGCGAGCACTTCTTTCCGATCGATCAGTTCTCCAAGCATCTCAGCCCCGATACGGCGGAGACCTGTAATACCTACAACATGCTCAAGCTGACGCGGCACCTGTTCGAGTGGGAACCGTCGGCGGAGACGATGGACTTCTACGAGCGGGCGCTCTACAACCACATCCTTGCATCGCAGGACCCGGAAACGGGCATGTTCGTTTACCTGATGTCGCTGAAGCCCGGCCACTTCAAGACCTACTCCACGCCGGAGGATTCGTTCTGGTGCTGCGTCGGTACCGGCATGGAAAACCACGGCAAGTACGGCGACACGATTTATTTCCACGACAGCAATTCGCTTTACGTGAACCTGTTCATCGCTTCCGAACTGACTTGGAAGGAGAAGGGACTGGTCGTGCGGCAGGAGACGAGATTCCCGGAGCAAGACAGGACCCGGCTGACAATGAAGTGCGACAAACCGGTCAAATTGGAGCTGAAAGTCCGGTTCCCATCGTGGACGCAGTCCGGCATGACCGTCACGGTCAACGGGAGGCGCCAGAGCATCAAGTCCGTGCCCGGTTCCTACGTCACGGTCGAGCGTCAATGGCGTAGCGGGGATACCGTTGAGGTTCGCCTGCCGATGTCGCTCCGTCTGGAGACATTGCCGGGCGATTCGAAGACGGTCGCCATCCTCTACGGCCCGATTGTACTGGCTGGCGAACTTGGTACGACAAACATGCCCAGCCCCTACGCCCGTAACCAGACGGACCTCAACAAGGTGCCGTCGCCTCTTGTGCCAGTGTTCGTGTCAGACGCGAAGGACGTGCTGAGCCATGTCAAGCCGGTAGCGGGCAAACCGCTGACATTTCAGACGAAAGGCATCGGCAAACCGCAGGACGTGACGTTGATTCCATTCTACCGGATGCACCACCAGCGCTATTCCGTTTACTGGAGCCTTTACACGGAGGAGGAGTGGAAGAAGAAGGAGGCCGAGCGAGCCGCCGCCGAAGCGCAACACGGATTGCCCACCCTCAAGCAATGAATCGGGGATTCACTATGAAAGCGGTCGTCGCAGGCATGTGCGTGGCGGCACTGGGCTGGCAAAATGCGTTCGGCGCTGAGATGAAAGTCCAGCTTGCGGAGCAGCCGCTGGAACCGGCGGCGATCACGCAGATCGGCGGCTTCGTCGGCCAGCGGTACCGGGCCAATAAGGACGGGTATCTGAAGACGTTCCACATCGATATGTACGTCCGGATGGTCGAGGAGCGCACGCACACGAACTGGTGGTGGATCGGCGAGCAGGACGGCAAGTGGATCGAGAGCACAGTGCTGGTTTCCAAAGAGACCGGTGACGCGGAGTTGCGTCGCAAAGCCGAGCAGATGCTGGCCCGTGTGATCGCGTCGCAGGAGCCGGAGGGTTACGTCGGAATCACGCCCCAAAGCGTACGCACCCCGCAACAACCGTTGCGGGGGATGGATCCCTATGAACTCTACTTCACTCTGCACGGTTTCATCACTGCATATGAGCAATGGGGCGACAAGACAGCGCTCGAAGCGGCGAAGAAGCTTGGCGATTACTTCGAGAAATGCATCGGCCCCGGCAAGGCCGAATTCTGGCCGAGCGATGTTCGTGCGCCGGCGAACGTCGGCAAGAAACTCCGCGGTCATAGCGCGATCGCCGGGCACAGCGTGCACTACGGTTGGGAAGGCACGCTTCTCATTGATCCAATGCTGCGGCTTTACCAGGTGACGGGCGACAAGAAATATCTCGATTGGTCGCGGTGGGTGATCGGCAACATCGACAAGTGGAGCGGCTGGAATGCCTTTTCCAAACTGGATCAGGTCGCGGACGGGAAGATGGGAATCAATGAGGTACAACCGTACGTTCACGCGCACACGTTCCAGATGAATTTCCAGGGCCTCCTGCGAATGTACCAGATCACGGGCGATCCCGCTTTGCGCGACAAGGTCGTCGGCGCATGGAATGACATCGCCAACCGCCAGATGTACATCACCGGCGGTGTCAGCGTCGGTGAGCATTACGAAGCGGGCCATAACCTGCCGATCACCGGCTCGGTCGTCGAGACCTGCGCGTCGATGTCGTGGATTGAACTCACGCAATACCTGCTCGAGTTGACCGCCGATCCGAAATACGCCGATGCCATCGAGAAACTTCTTTGGAATCATCTCTACGCCGCGCAAACGGTGGACGGCGACTGCAACCGCTATCACACGCCCCTCAACGGTACGAAGCCCGCCGGCTACTTTCACGGCCCGGACTGCTGCACTTCCAGCGGTCATCGTATCCAGAGCAAGGTGCCGCTGTTGATTTACGCCACGGGACGCGACGGCATTTACGTCAACCAGTTCGTGGACTCGACGGCCAACATCACGCTCGCTTCAGGCAACGCCGTCGCGGTTCGGCAACAGACCGACTTCCCGGCGGGCGAGAAGGTTGCGCTGGTGGTGACGCCGAAGAAGAGCGAGCCGTTCACGCTGTTCGTGCGCCTGCCGGCGTGGTGCGAGAATCCGAAGGCCGCCGTGAACGGTGAACCTGTCGCGCCGCTCAAGCCCGGCTCGTACCTCGCAGTGAAACGCGAGTGGAAGCAAGGCGACCGGGTCGATCTGACGTTGCCGATGCAGCCGCGTTGGGTCAAAGGGGCGTACACGACGCAAGGGATGCACGCGCTGGTACGCGGTCCGCTGGTGTACTCGCTGGATACGGTTTGGTGGCTCGAAAGGGACGCTGTCGCACTCGACGGTGTGCCGCCGAATCTGGCGCAAACGGCATTTGTCGAGATGGCTGCCACCCGATTAACCTCGACCGCCGTGCTCGACAAGGCGCTCGGTCCGGGTTACAAGGTCAAAGTGAAACTGCTGAACGGGCAGGTGATCGAACCGGTGATGCTGCCGTTTGCCAACACGGGGCAATGGTACCGACCGGGTTCAGCAACAAAACCCAGGCCCAACGAGGAAGCATTCGCCTATGCCGTGTGGCTGCGCGACGCGGGCGACCCGGCATTCCAACAGGCTGTCGAAGCCCGCCGACAAGATGAGGAATTGAAGGCGCGTTCGGTCGATTTCGTGGTTCCTGCCGATGCTGCATCCGAAAAGGCACACGGACTCCGCGGCGAAAGGGACGGCGCTGGTTACTTCAACGGCAGAGGTTGGCGGCACGCCGTCAATGGGTGGTTCAGTTATGAGATCAAGGTGCTGTCGGATGTGCCGCAGGTCTTGGTGTGCGCTTATTGGGGCTCCGAGCGCAGCGGACGCGAATTCGATATCCTGATCGACGGCACGAAGATCGCCACGCAGACGCTCGAGAACAACCGCCCTGACGATTTCTTTACGATGGAATATCCGATCCCGGCCGAACTGACCAAAGGCAAACAGAGCGTGACCGTCCGCTTCAGCGCCCACGAGAGCAAAACTGCTGGCGGGGTGTTCGGTGTTCGGGTAGTAGAGACAAACCAATGAGAAGAGAAAGGATGGTAAACGATGACTATTGAACGAATCCGATTGCTTGTTTCAATCTTGGTAGGGATTGCCTTGAGCAGTCTCGTCTCCAGCGCAGCCCCGACATCGGATGTCGGGGCGATGAACCAACTCGTCATCCATGCCGACCAGGGCAAGCAAACGATCAACCGCAACATTTACGGCCATTTCTCCGAGCACTTGGGCCACTGTATCTACGGCGGCGTCTGGGTCGGCAAGCACAGCCCGATTCCCAACACGCGCGGCATACGCAACGACATCGTCGCCGCGTTGCGCAAGATCAAGATCCCCGTGCTGCGTTGGCCGGGCGGCTGTTTCGCCGACGAATATCACTGGATGGACGGCATCGGCCCGTACGCGAACCGCCCGACAATGATCAACACGCACTGGGGCGGCGTGACCGAGGACAACCACTTCGGCACGCACGAGTTCATGGACCTATGCCAACAACTCGGCTGCGAACCGTACATCTGCGGCAACGTCGGCAGCGGCACCGTGCGTGAGATGCAGCAATGGGTGGAATACATCACCTCCGACGGCGTCAGCCCGATGACCGACCTCCGCAAGAAGAACGGCCACAAGCAACCGTGGAAGTTGACCTATTTCGGCGTCGGCAACGAGAACTGGGGTTGCGGCGGCAACATGACGCCGGAGTTTTATTCCGATCAATTCAAGCGCTACGCAACCTACGTTCGCAACTTCGGCAGCAATCGCGTCTTCAAGATCGCCTGCGGTGCCAACGGCGGAAACACCAACTGGACGGAGGTGCTGACGAAAAACATTGGCCGGCGCATGAATGGTCTTTCCGTCCATTACTACACCCTGCCGAGCGGCAATTGGTCCAGGAAAGGTTCCGCCACCGATTTCAAGGAAACCGAATGGCACGCCACACTGCGCCGTGCGCTGGAGATGGACAACGTCGTCACCCGGCACTCCGCGATCATGGACAAATACGACCCGCAAAAGCGCATTGGCCTCATCGTGGACGAGTGGGGCACGTGGTATGACGTCGAGCCGGGGACGAATCCGGGATTCCTTTACCAGCAGAACACGCTGCGCGACGCGTTGGTGGCGGGCCTGACGCTCAACATTTTCAACCAGCACTGCGACCGTGTGCGGATGGCCAACATCGCCCAGATGATCAACGTCCTGCAGGCGATGATCCTGACCGACAAGGAGAAGATGCTGCTGACGCCGACCTATCATGTCTTCGAAATGTACACTGTTCATCACGATGCGACGCTGCTGCCGACCGAGTTGAAATGCGCCGACTACGAATCCGGCCAGGACAAAATCCCGGCGCTGAGCGTCTCCGCCTCGCGGGACAAAGCCGGCAAGATCCACGTCTCGCTGTGCAACCTCAATCCGAATGCGACGGCGGAAGTGAATTGCACGCTGAGCGGCGCCCAGCCGAAGGCGATGTCCGGCCGCGTCCTGACTTCCCCGACTATGCAAGCGCGCAACACTTTCGAGAAGACCGACGCCGTCAAACCAGCTGCGTTCGATGCGTTCAATCTGACTGGAGACGGATTCACCGCGACGTTGCCGGCCAAGTCTGTAGTGGTTTTGGAAGTGGAATAGTACGGCTTCGCAATCGGTCAGTGGAATTGGAAAGGGAATTAAACTCGTCCCAGGAAAGACTGGTTTTGACTCGGAGGCCTACGCTGTTGAGACTGTCAGGATGACTTCGGCTGCTGCACTCAGAAATGCGCCGCGATCACGCTGCCGGCAAAACAGCCATAGACAGGGGGGACTATAAATGGGTTGCAATTGCTGGTCGGAAGATTATACTGGCGCATCTGGTTTAGACCCACAACAAAGGAGAATGAAACCGTATGAATAGTTCCTTGGTAGCCGTTATTGCGGCGTTCGCTATTATCATCCTGGGGCTTGAAATTCAGATTGTGAAACTCAAGCAGCGGATCCAGAAGTTGGAAGGCGAGAAGAAGTAATCTTCTCGGCGTGCGGTTTTACGGTACGTTGGTGTAGGCGGAGAGCCGGTGGGATTGACGAAGCCGGTGCGGGTCAAGGTGTAGGTACCGTGCTTGCTTTCCTATCGGAGTAGATAAACTGGAAAGGCTTGGTAGACGATGCGATTTGGATTCGGTTCAAAATCTTCAATTCCATCCCCTTCAGGGCAACTCAAGCATATCCGCGTTCTCGTCATTGATGACAACGACGAATTTTGCCAGTTAATACGGGGTTTACTTGAGCCAGATCGTTTTGATGTGGTTGCCGTCAACAGTCCGGTGAAGGCGCTGGAGTTGTTTTCCCAGGACAAGTACGGTTTCGATCTGATCCTGTTGGATTACTTCATGCCCCGTTTGGACGGAGCCAAAACATTCGAATGGCTTCGCAAACTCAATCCCAACATCAAGGTTCTCATCTGCTCGGGAGCCGACGAACTGCAGTTGCGCCAGATCGTGACCCAATACGGGATAAACGGATACATTCGAAAGCCGTTTAACATAAATAAGGGTCTTGACCTGATCAACAAGGTCCTCAGCGAGTCGACTGCGGGCACTTGATCGGAGCGGCCGACGCAGAAACCGGGCAGCATCGCCCCGACCTCTTTCGGCCGGAGGCAAGAATGATGGAGACGCCTCATCTTTTCAATTTGCTGATGTTGCTGTTGTGGCACGAATGTCTGCGATGGCAGGAGCGCGGCGCCCGACCGTGGCCGGCAATCCCCGCGCTGGTGCTTCTGATGGCTGCGTGGGCTCGGCTGAACGGCGAAACACTGGCTGGACTCATCGTGCTGGCCGCGTATTGCATCGGAGCAGCCGTTGAATTTCTCCGCGCCGGCAACGCGCAAGAGCGGCAAACCGCCACGAACAAAACCATCCACCTGAGCGGTGCCGCGATCCTTTGCGTTGGGGCGGCGTGGTTCCACCCGGACAGGTATAAACCACTTTGTGAGAATATCCGTCTGTTGTTTCTCGAACTGCCGAGGAACTGGCCGGGTGGATATGGCTCGATGGATTTTCAGTCGGTCGAAGCGCGGGGATTCCTCGGTTGGCTGGCGGTGGTGTTTCTCTTCTTGGCGTGGCGACGACCGCGGTTGACGTCGGGCGCGGCGCTGGTGCTAGTCAGCTGGATCGGATTGGCTTGCTACGCTCAACGGTACATTCCGTTCATGGTTGTCCTGACCGTCCCGATCCTCGCCGCGGGTGCTGGTCGAAGGTGGGGCTGGGGCTGGGGGGTGCTAGCTGTGGGGGTTCTGGTTGCCGGGCTGCCACGCGCGATCGAGCCGGTGCCGACAAGGGCGGTGCGGTTTATCCGGGAGCATCCTGCGGAGTTTGGCGGGCGGATGTTCAATCATCATACGTGGAGCGGGTATTTGGCGAAGGAGTGGCCGGGGCAACAGAGATTTATCGAGGGAGCGGATTCAATTCGGGGGTACCGACAGATTTCGAATTTAGGGACAAATTGGTTGGGGTTGTTGGAGCGGAGCGATGTGGGGTGGACGTTGATGCCGCGCCGGCATTGTTTGAATCAGGGGCTGCGGGAGTTGGCGAGCTGGCGATGCGCCTATTCGGATGAGGTGGCGATGGTGTACCGGAGGGTGCCATGAACAAAGGGATTGTACGCCGTTGGTGGTTACCGTCGCTCGGGGTGATGCTGTGGTTGGTTTTCTTTTGGGGCGTTTCGTATTCGCCGTGGCGGGTACGGCTGATTAGCGCGGATGGGGATGCCGGCCTGCATTGGCGGCTTGGTTCGTGGATGAGCGAGCACGGGGAAGTGATCCGGGTGGATTCGTTTTCGTACACGCGGCCGGAGGGTGTGGTGGTGAGCAAGGAATGGTTGAGCGAGTTGCTCTGGGGCGCGGCCGGCAGGTGTTGGGGCTGGAATGGGATTGTATTTGTGGCGGGGCTGTTGATTGCGACGACGTTGTATTTATTGTACCGGCAGATGGAGACGGAGGGGACCGATGGGTTGACGGCGACGTTGTTGGTGTTGACGGCGGCGTTGGCTTGTTCGTTGCACTGGTTGGCGCGGCCGTTGTTGTTCACCCATTTACTGGTGGTGGTGTTCAACTGGCTGTTGCGCGGATTCGAGCGGAGGCGGGTGCCGGAATGGGTGCTGTTTGCGAGCTTGGTTCCACTGATGGGGTTGTGGGCGAATTTACATGGGGCATTTCCAGTGGGGCTTGTGTTGATTGGGGTTTATGTGGCCGGTGATTCTGGAAAAGCGGTGCAAGGCCAACCGGGCGGGTGGCGGCGGGCGGTGGTATTGGGGGCATTGTGGTTGTTATGCGGGATGGCGACGTTGGCGAATCCAAACGGGTGGAGGTTGCATCAGATGATCATTTATTATTTGAGGCGCCCGGAATTCGTGGGCGGGGTGAGTGAATTCCTCGCGCCTGATTTTCATGCCGCCTACATGTGGGGATTTGAGGCGCAGTTGTTGGTGCTGGCGGTGGTCTTGTTGGTGATGCGCGGGCAATGGGAGGCAACGGAAATTTTGCTGGTGATCGTGTGGGGATATTTTGCGCTGCATTCGGTACGGAACGTGCCGATTTTCGGCTTGGTCGTCGCGCCGATTTGCGCCGGGCATATTCGGCGGTATCTGCAGGAGGGCGCATCCGGCAGAGGGGCGCAATGGTATCGGCGACTGGCCGGGGACATTACATCGGTGAGTCTTGCCAGTGACGGGCGGGTGTGGATCGGGTTGGTGGTGGCGATGGTGTTGTTGTTGGAGTCGGGCAAATTGTTGAAGCAGGTGGAGCCTTTACCGTCAGCGTTTCCGGTCGGGGCGGTGCGTTTTTTGCGGGAGCACCCGGAGGTTGGGCGGGGTAGGATGTTCAATCCGGATCATTGGGGCGGGTATCTTTTGTTGGAGATGCCGGAGCGGAAGGTGTTTCTCGATAGCCGGCATGAGTTTTATGGGACGGAGTTGCTTGCGGATTACAGGCGGGTGGTGGAAGGCGAGCCGGAATGGTTGGAAACGTTGACGAAGTATCAGGTGGAATGGACGTTGATGCCGGCGGGGCATCCGTTGAATCAATTGCTGGCGCTTCGTCGGGAGTGGCGCCGGATGTATGCCGATCGAGCGGCGACGATTTACTGCCGGCAGTGAGACGGGCTGGCAGCTCGTTAAAAAGTTCGGCTGGCCCGGACAGCCGAGCTTGGAGCGGAGCCGAGTCGGACGAGACGCCGCTGTCGTATGCGGCAATCCAGTCCCGCCGCGAATTTTGGTTGTTTTGGGGGAGCGACCTGCCCGACCGGCAGGCGGGCCGCCGGGCGCGCCGTGAATCACGGCACCGGTGCACTTTTTCAACAGGCTCCTATCCAGCGTCGTGGGTGAGGCGGATGTCGATATCGTAGTGTTTCAACTTGGCGTACAAGGTGGTGCGGCTGATTTGGAGGCGGTCGGCGGCTTGTTTGACGTTGCCGTTGACCTGTTTGAGGGTAGAAATCAGGATTTCGCGTTCAGGTCCTTGGAGGCGGTTGGCGAGAGTGGACAAGGGATGGGAGTTGGCAGAAATGAAGTTCCAGATCCGGGGTGGCAGGTCGGTGACGTCAATCAGGTTGGAACGGGAAAGGACGACGGCTTGGAGGATGACGTTTTCCAGTTCGCGGACGTTGCCGGGCCAAAGGTAGGCGGTCAGGCAGCGCAGGCCGGCGGCGGTGATGGCGTGCACGGTCTTACCGTGTTCGTGCGCGAAGCGTTTGAGGAAATGCCGGGCCAACATCGGGATATCGTCGGGGCGCTGGCGGAGCGGAGGAACGAGAATCTGGACGACGTGGAGGCGATGAAACAGGTCTTCGCGGAAGTTGCCGGCGGCGACGCATTCTTCGAGGCAGCGGTTGGAGGCGGCCACCACGCGGACATCCACAGCGATGGTTTCTTGGCCGCCGACACGCTCGAAGGTGCGGGACTCGATGACGCGGAGGAGCTTGGCTTGGATGGGCAGGTTGATATTCGCGACCTCGTCGAGGAACAGGGTCCCGCGGTTGGCGCGTTCGAAGCGGCCGATGCGCTGCATGGCGGCCCCGGTAAACGCGCCTTTCTCATGGCCAAACAGTTCGCTCTCCAACAATTCGTGGGCGAGCGTCGAGCAATCGAGGATTACAAACGGCATCGCGGACCGGTTACTGCAGGTGTGAATCGCGTGCGCGACCAATTCCTTGCCGGTCCCGGTTTCCCCTTCGATCAGGACGTTGACGGAACTGGTCGCGATGGTTTGGATCAGCTCAAAAATCGCGTGCATGCGCTGATCCTGGCTGAGCATTCCGCAAAATGATTTCTCGCCGGTTGCGCTCACAAGGGGTGCTGTCGAAGTTGTGGGCGTGCCGGGGACGGGGGATCCTTCCCCGCCGGTGCGCTGAATGTGGTCGCGCAGCGCGACGAGAGTGGTTCGCAGGTCGCTGCGGTCGAGGTAATCGCAGACGCCCAGTTTGCCGGCTCGGACAGCTTGTGATAGCGACGGAGTCGGAGTGCAAATGATAATGTCAGCTCCGGCACCGACGTTGCAGAGTTGGCCGATCACAAAGTCCGGGTCGCCTCCGCCGATGTTGATATCGGCGACGATCAGGTCGAAGGCGTCGGAGCGGAGCATGTGCAGGGCACTGGAAAGGCTATCAACGGAGAATACACTACAACCGTCTTGGATGAGAGCCTCAGAGGCTGTGGTCGTCCAGTTGCTGTCTTTATCGAGCAAAAGGATGCGTTTCCCGCCTTGCAAACCAGCTTGTGGCATAAAGTTGATCAACTGACCTACAATAGCAAGTCTCACACCGAGGTGGTGGAATGCAAGTCTATTCGGAAGGATGGAGTTCTGAACAGAAGGCCATGACCCTGTTGAGCCGCATAACGCGGGCTTCGGTGCAGTAGCTCCCCCTCCCGGTTCCTATTGGGTGAGGCGGAGGAGGATCGTGGCGGCAACTGTGTCAAACATTTGGTGAACCTGGGGGGTGGACGTCGCAACCAACGCGATGCCATCGTACGCCGTCGGCACGTGACCGGGCAAAGCCGGGTCATTGGCGACCTGTTGCAGGAACGTCTTGTTAACGCCGCCAGAGGAAGTCGAGAGGCCGACGCAATAGACGAATATGCCGTTGGCTCGCATCGCGTTGGCGATCTGGATGCACCGGTACTCCGCATCACGGGACACATTCTGCCACGTCACCGCTTGCGAGCAAGAACAATAGCTGGCCGGGAACATTGTGGGGGGTGTACCTGCAAAAGTCCATTCGTTGCCAGTGGTTGGACTAAACCATCCTGGGTCTCCGGGGTTGGTCACATCCGTTCCGCCGAAGTTTAGCAGGGTCGCGGCCGGAACATTGAACGTGTTCTGGCAGGTGTTGGCGTAGCCGTCGGTGAAGAGCACGCACGCTTTGATTACATTCTCGTTGTCATTCGTGGGCACTCTGACGATCATCGCATACGCATTGGTCAAGCCACCCATGGTGAATGTGGCTCCCCAATAAACGAAGGCGTTGACGGCATTGATGATTGAGGTTTGGAAGTCAGTACGGATGGGGACATTGTTAACGACGTGGGAGGCGAAACTGCACATGCCCACTTTGTCGACGCCGTTTTCGAAATTCCTAACGAAATCCGCGACGCCACCAGGCAAGACAGCAGCACCGCCACTGCCCGCGGGAGGCGAAAGGGCCATCGAGTAGGATCGGTCCAGCGCGATGGCCATGATGAGATTGGCGCGGGTGGCTTTGGCGTTGGCGTTGACTTGGAGTGTCTTCCATTGCGGGATCAGGCGGATGAAATACGTGTTTATGGTGGCCGTGGCGGTGATGGTCAGGACAGTGTTGTTGTCGTTGCCGGTGCTGAAGGTGACGTCTGGTGTCACGGGTCCGGCACCCCAGGGAGGCGTGCCATAGTTCGCGGCGAATTGGGCCTTCGCAATGGCCGTGGCCTGGGCTGTTCCCTGGCGGTGGTTGCGCATTCCCGCCAGGCAGGCCGCGTCAACCGCCTTGGACAGGGTGGCGGACGTGATGTAGGCGGTACCGAAGTCAATGGCTAACCCGACGAACAGGAACACGACAGGCAGCAGGAACACGAACGTGAGCAGGGCACTGCCGCGGCGCATCCACGGTCTTTTTTGTTGGAATGTGAATGGATTCATGGCGAGTCTTTCCCTTCTTCCGTGACCTAGAAGTAGGCGACATCATACAATACGGACGGCACGGTCCACCTCAATAGCCTCCCGATCGGTGTCAATGGCGTGAATGGCCAGTAGACCTCGGTGACGTACAAGTACTGGTTGAGTTGGGGCAGCGTAACCGAGGTGGCCGGTAGGGTCGCTTTGCCTCCCACGCTACCAATCCGGCTCGACGCGCCGGAAAGTCCGCCACCCGTGACTTGCGCTGTAACGATGCACGTTCCGTTGCTGTTGAACACGGAGGAGATGATGACTCGACCGTTGTTCATGTTCAAAGGGTACGCGTCGTTGATGACGTCTGTCACCGCGTTGGTCATCGGGGTGGCGCGGGAAGCCAGGTTGGATCCCTCCCGGCTGAGATTGATGAGAATCAGGCGATCCCGGATGATTCGGCTGAAATCAATCAGTCCGCAAAACAGCAGCACCAAGACCATTCCAAACAATGTGAACTCGACAATCGCTTGCCCGCGGTTGTCGCCTCGCAGCAAGCGGCGGAGTGTTGGGTGAGTCGGATCCATGGTTCCTCAATTCCGTTGCGACGGCGGGAACGGTTCATTCTTGAAGGATGTGCTCACTGTGAACGTGTAGGCGCCGCTCGGGAAAAACTGGCCGATGATCGGCGTCATCAGCACCAGCTGGTGGGTCAACGAAAGCGTGACGGTGTCGCCAGGCATGCCAGCGCCTGAACCGGGTACGCCGCCGGACCTGCTGCTGATCTGGAGGCCCGAGACATTAATGCCCATCGCGTACCGCTGCGCCACCTGCTCGATGGAAGCAACGCGCGTCAGAAACTGGCTCGGATTCGCCGGGTTGGGAAGATGGTTGCCCGTGACAGCATAGCGGGCGGCGGCCCGCAATGCGTACTGCAGCGTCAGCTCCGTGAAGAACAGCCGCCCGAAATCAACCAGCCCAAAAACCAACAAGAAAATCAATGGCACAACCAACGCATACTCAACAGTCGCCTGCCCACGCTCTGCTGAATTATGCCTGGCTTTGCACATATCCGTTCCTCTTTTCTATTCTTATCTAACTTTATCTAAGTTCCCCGGCTTTGCAAGGCCGCCGCGGTCAAATCAACCCAACTCGACCCTTTGCTCGATGCCGAACTTCGCGATCCGTTTGCGTCGCGTCGCCCGTGTGATCCCCAGCAGTTTCGCCGCGCGCAATTGGTTGCCGCTGGTCTCCGTTGATTGAGGTAGCAAGAGTTGTGCCGGTCAAGTTCAGTAATTTGGTTTGCGTTTGGTAGTTCTCCACTTTGGGTTCTGTGCCTTTCCTTCCCCCCGAGGGGAAGGAAAAGTTTCTCGTCGTGGGTGACGCGGTATTGGTCAATCACCCATTCCAGCGCGCTGCGGTTGCCGAGGCGATACTCATCGACTTCGGCGGGGATCGCGCTCAACGTAAGGGAATCGTTGTCGAAGAGCGGCGCCTAGTCATTGCCAAACTTCAGCGCCGCCACCCGCCAATTTAGCGGCACCTCGATGTTCTCCTACCGCGTCAGCGGAAACTCCTTGGCGGATTCGCAATTCACAGACAGGTCGGCGAGCCTTTTACGCGCGTCGGCAAAGGCCTGAAAGAGGTTATCGACGGAGAAAACATCGTAACACTCTTGGATAAGAGCCTCCGAGCGTGTTTTAAAAATCGCCACCACTATACTTGTCATTTTGAGCGCAGCGAAGAATCTCTTTTTTACCAGCGTAATCAGCACGAAAAGACCCTTCGCTATGCTCAGGGTGACAACCAGAGGACTTTTCAAACAGGTTTTGACACCGCCGCGGTGGAATTTGCAGGTTCACTATTCGGAAGAAAAAAGATGGTGTTCAGATTCTGAACAGTAAGCTTGCCGGTGTTCAGTTAGCTTGGCACTTCACGCTGGACTCGGACAGGCGGTTCGTTGGGAGAACTAAATTCCAGATGGTCGCGCCGGCAGCAACTTTTGGATTGTTCTTCGACTTTCACTCTCGGTCGTGAGGCGCCAGCGATTTGCCCGGCACGGACCCTGCTTAGTGGTATTTCAGGGAAAGTGAACCTAACAACCAATACAAGAGATAGGAGAGAAGCATGAAGGCATTCATAGGAAGATTGGCGAAGAAGTTCAATCAGCGTTCCGGCCAGAGCTTGGTGGAATACACCCTGGTCATCGCACTTGTGGTGATTGTTTGTATTGCTGCGTTGACATTGCTTGGCAGTAAAACCAGCGCGCAGGTGTCAAGCGTCGCCACACAGATCGGCGCGGCGCCATAATCTGGCGGCGCGGAAACGACCGTTTCAAAATGAAACCTACAAGATCAACAAGATCATACAGGAGAGGGGGCGAGAGAGAATGGAGAAGTTCATGAACAGCCTGATGCGCAAACTCAGCCAGCGTTCCG
>JBEKFI010000073.1:0-15722 GCA_050013395.1 Verrucomicrobiia bacterium
GGCGGGAGCATCGAGCGCGCGAGAATCGCCGCCGTGGCATGCGGCACCGCGTAGTGGACATGGAGCACGTCCAGCCGGTGGTCGCGGCTCACTTCCGCCATTTTTACGGAGAGCGGCAACGTATAATCCGGGTACTTGAACAGTCCGTAATCGTTGATCCCGACCGGGTGGAAATAAAGTCGCGGCGCATTCTCCGGCAAGCGGAACGGACGCTCGTAGCTGATGAAATGCACCTCGTGCCCGCGACGTGCCAGTTCCTCCCCCAATGCGGAGGCGAGGATGCCGCTCCCGCCGACTGAGGGATAACAGGTAATACCGATCTTCAGCAAGCTGTCGGGGTTCATGTCAAAAGCGGCGCGCACCCCGGCTCACCGGCGCGAGCGAGTCGAGCACGAGCGGGTCGTTTGGAAACAGAGCGATGGCATGACCGATACCTGCGCGCAGCCCGTGCAAACGCGCGCGGGTGAGCTGCAGTTCGACGTAGTTGCGGGTGCGAGCTTGCGACGTGTGCGTTTCCATCGCGGCGGTCCAGGCGGCGAGAATCTCCGGCGCGGAGACGTCGATGAGCACTGGCGTAAGGCCGGAGGGTTCGGCTTCGGACGTCACTGCGTAGAAAAACAGTTGGCCGATCGCGTGCGGGGGCAGGTCGCGCAGTTCCTCCAGGGCGCCGTAACGAGCGAGCCGTGCGGCGTCCAGCGCCAGTTGTCCGAGCCGTGGATGGTCGGGGTGTTGGTTTTCAACCAGGCTCGGCGCGAGTACGATGCCCGGCCGCACGCGCCGCAGAATACCTGCCAGTTTGATGGCGTGAGCAGCACGGACTTCGAGATGGGCGTCGCCGTCGAGTTCGACGAATTCGAGCGTCGCGCCCAGCAGCGCGGCGGATTTTTCTGCTTCGGCGACTCGTTGCGCAGGCGCGCCGTTTGTCGCGGCCTCGCCGCGCGAGCAGACGACAAAGTGCGCCGCGCGGCCGGCGCGCGTCTCTCGCACGACAACGCCGCCACAACCGAATTCGATGTCGTCGGGATGCGCGCCAAAAGCCAGCAGCGGCGCCACTTCAGGAGGAGAGTTCGGTATAGGCTTCATCGGGACGGTCAATGGTGTCACGGTTTACAAAAGTAATCTCCGACGTGTCTTTCTTGTCAAGATAAGCCTGTTCGCTGGCGCCAGCAATGTAATGCGTGCAGTGCAGGACCGATTGCATCCAGCGGAGTCGGGTATCGCGCGCCGGGCTGATTTGCTCTTTTGTGAAAGCGGTTGCGGGCAGCGTCACGAAGGAATCCCCGCCCTCGTGCAGTTTCAATGCGCCGTCGGCGAACCGGGCGCGCACGATTTCGCCCTCGTACGGAACGTCCACGAAGAATTCGGGCACTTCACAGGCTGCTCGACGGAACGCCGGGTCGCTCGAGCGCGCCACGCGGATGTCGTCAAGCAAACCCATGTGGCGGTACATTTCCAGGCAGAAGTCGGCGACGCTGGCAGCGGAAGTCTTTTTGAATACATCGATCGAACCATGACCGACGTAATTGGGCAACTGAAGCGCGGTCTTGGCGTGCCAATCGGCCGGAATGCGTTTGAGGTAAAGCGGGGAGAATTTCCGTTGGAGCCTGTTTTCGAACGCAAAGTTGAGCCGCGCCGGCTCGCCGGTTTTGCGATGGCGCAGGATGGTTTTCGTTTCGCGCGGATCGTGGTCGCTGTCGTGGCAGAAGAAGATGATCTCGCCGCCGATCTTCGCCCGCAGTCGCCGGGCCGTCTGGATTTTCGCAACAAGAAAGCGTCGCGGGAAAAACCCGCAGGGTTGCTGGCCGAAACAAATGACAGGCGTGATGGTCATGAACCGGGCAACGCCTGCGCAGACCCGGTGTTCGGGCTGAGCGCGGCCTGGATGAGAAGGCTGAGCAGCACGCAGGCTGCGCATCCGATAAAGTTGTACCAGAGATAGCTGATGTTCAGAGAGAAATAGAGGACGAAGACCAGCGTCTGGGCCGCCAGCGCCGCCCAGAACGCCGCGGTGCCACCGACCCGCTTCAGAAAAAACGCCACGAGAAACAGGGCGAGCACCACCCCATAGAAAACCGAGCCCACGATGTTGATGGCCTGGATCAGGTTCTCCACCAGGTTCGCGAACAGAGCGAAGGCGAGCGCGACCAGGCCCCAGAGCAAGGTGAACCATTTCGAGGCGGCGACGTAGTGCGCGTCGGTCGCCTCGCGCTTGAGCAAGTGCCGGTAGAAATCGACGGTGGTCGTCGAGCCGAGCGCGTTGAGTTCGGCGGATTTCGACGACAGCGCTGCCGCGAAAAACGCCGCGACCAGCAGGCCGATCACCCCGTGAGGCAGATGATCCAGCACAAAGGTGATGAAGACGTAATCGGAGTCGTTGCTTTTCACCCCGGGATCCGCGGCCACCAGCGCTGTCTTTGCCCCGGCGCGCACGGCCTCGCTGCGCTCGTTCACTACCAGGGCCTGTGCGCGTGCCTCGGCCTCGGTCTTGCGGTCGCCGGCGTGTTTGGCGCCAAGCCAGGTGTGAATCAGTTGCTGCTTCTGGGCGTGGACCGCCGCGAATTGTTGCTCAAGGGAACGCAGCCGTTCGCCTGAGCCGTGTTCGACCGCATATTTCCAGGCAACCCCGTTGAAGAAAACCGGCGGCTGCTCGAACTGGTAGAAGACGAAGACCAGAACACCCAGCAGCAGAATGAAGAACTGCATCGGGATCTTAAACACGGCATTGAACATTAGACCGAGCCGGCTCTCGCGCAACGAGGACCCCGAAATATAGCGCTGCACCTGGGATTGGTCGGTCCCGAAGTACGACAGCGAAAGGAAAAGACCGCCCAGCAAGCCGGACCAGAAGGTGTAGCGTCGCCTGACATCGAGCGAAAAATCCACCGCCTCCAGTTTCTTAAAGCCGCCAGCCACGGTGAGGGCGTCGGTTAGTGAGAGATTCGCTGGCAGTTTGGCCAGCAGAACGATGAAGGCTGTCGCCATCCCGCCAAAGATTACGGCCAGTTGATATTTCTGGGTGAGGCTCACCGCTTCGCTGCCACCGGTCACGGTGTAAGCGATGACCAGCAGCCCGCTGAGGACGATGGTGAGATCCAGCCGCCAGCCCAGCATGGTGGAGAGGATGATGGCCGGCGCGTAGATCGTGATTCCGGCGGCGAGCCCGCGCTGCACGAGGAACAGTGCCGCGCCGAGGAGGCGGGTTTTGGCATCGAACCGCCGGCCCAGAAACTCATAGGCCGTATAGACGTTCAGCCGCCGGTACATCGGCAGGAATATCGCCGCGATAATGATCAGCGCCAGCGGCATCCCGAAGTAATTCTGTACGAAGCCAAGCCCGTCCTGGTAGCCCTGGCCGGGAGTGGAAATAAAGGTGATGGCACTCGCTTGAGTGGCCATGACTGAAATACCGATAGCGGCCCACCTCACGTTCGGGTCGCCCTTCAGATAGGTACTCAGGTTCCGTTGGCCGCGCGTGCGCCAGATGCCATAGACGGCGATTCCGACCATGGTGCCGATCAGGACTACGAAATCGAGCGGGCTCATGAAAAGATCACGGTCAATGCGATGAGCAACCCCACCCAAACGACGAAGCAACCGAATACAAACGCGTAAACGCCGTACCAGGTGTCAAGCCACGGCAGTCCGGTCGTCTCGCTATTGCTCGTGCCCGCAGCCCCGGACGGTGCATCCTCGTCACCGGTGGCGTAGTCCAGCGGCTTCATTTTCCAAGCGAAACCAGGTTGGCGAATAACCGATACGCGCCGGGCACGCCTGCGGGGAGTTGACGGAACCACGCGAGCCCGGTATAGACGAAATAACCTTTCCCGTAATGCGCGACCAGCAATCCGCCCTTCAGCGGCGCCTCGCCGGGGTCGCTGCACGCGATGATCGGCGTAAAATGCTCGTCCCACTGATTCGGGAAATACAGCCCGCGCTCCTGCACCCAACCCTCGAAATCGGCGCTCGTGATTTTGTTCGGCGCGTTCAGCGCCGGATGATCGGGCGCAAGGAACGTCACCGGTGCGTTCTCGTCGGTCACGCGTGCGCCCGAGAGCCGCAGGTCGAACGGCGCAAGGTTGTTCGTCTTCAGGCCGTTTGGGTTGTTGTATTGCACGATGACGTTGCCGCCCGCCTCTACGTAAGCGAAAAGCGCCGGCAACTGCGGGGCGAGGTCGGTCCGGACGTTGAACGCGCGAATGCCGATCACCACGGCATCGAATTCCTTCAGCCGCTCAGTCGTGAGGTCGGCACCCGTGAGTTGCGTGACCGCACAGCCCATCTGTTCCAAGCTCTCAGCCACGCTGTCGCCGGCACCCGGCACGTAACCGACCCGATGACCGCGAATGGCCAGATCGAGGCTGACGGCCTTGAGGCGCGCGGGCGGCTGGAGCAGTTGCGGCGGAATGTGGTCGTAGCGAATCTCCACGCGCTGGCTGGCGTAGCGCGCGCCATTGATTTCCGCTCGGGCAGTGATGCCCGCCGTGGCGGCTTGCGGCGGCGCGGTGACGGTGAACGTGAACCGCGCCCGGTCCCCGATTGCCTTCAGACGGAACGATTGTGTCGCGGGTGTGACCTTCCAACCGGCCGGAGCGTCCAGTTGCAGCGTGCCCGCGGTGCCGGCCCGAAAGGCGGTGACCTCGACTTCCACCGGACGCGCTGCGCCGGGGGCGAAAAGCCTGACATCGGACGCAAATTTCAGCGAGACCGGCGCAATCACATCCAGCCTGCGGTCAATTCCGCCTTTCGTCGGGTCGGGCGTAACCTCCACGGGCTCGTCCGTGATCACCAGTGTCTGGCCGCCGACTTCAAATACCTCTTCGAGGGGAAAAGCGGGCGGATTCTCAGGGCGACCGATCAGCGACGGGTCATCAACGCGGAACATGCCTGTGGTGTGCTCTTCACGCAACCAGTAAGGCTGGCTCAGCGGGGTGTCGGCGGGCAGCGTTTGTGTCGCGTCCCGAGTCACCGGTTGGTTGGGGTGCAATTCGATCGACTTGCGATCTTCACTCGCGATCTTGATATTCGGATAACGCACCGCCACCCAGCGGACGGGAACGTCCGACTTCACGGTGGCAGTGTGACGCAATTTCAGCGCTTCACCCGGCACGACTTCGGCCTTGGGCACCACCGTTTTCACGGAGAGACCGAGGCAGGCTTGCAGGATTCGATCCAGTTGCCCGCACTTTTCGTTCACCACGGGGTCTGCAGGAAGAGCGGCCAGACGGCTACGTATTTTCAGCAGCGCCAACACACTGGCGGCGAGTTCTTGCGGATTGAATTTCGCAATGGCTTCTTCAGTCAGCCGTCCGATCTCGGCTCCGCCGGGCACGCGGCCCCAACTGGTATCGACGCCGTCGAGGATGTCCTTGATCACGGGTCCATCGTCGCCGAGCTGGAAGGACTCAGACCTCGCCCCGCCACCGCCGAAGCCAGCGAAGTTGCCGAAACCCTGGCTCTTGTGCATGGAGCGGCTACGTGCGGCGATTGCTCCGAACGACTCTCCGGACAGCGGATCGTTACCGCCGACCTCGATC
Organism: Verrucomicrobiia bacterium; assembly: GCA_050013395.1. GTDB lineage: Bacteria > Verrucomicrobiota > Verrucomicrobiia > Palsa-1439 > Palsa-1439 > JBEKZD01. The sequence goes on from JBEKFI010000073.1 coordinate 5,535, forward strand.
CGCAGGACGTTGGTGGTGGTTCCGCCGCCTCCGCCGCGTCCGAATCCGCCCACGCTCAAGAGAAGGCGCCTGGGTTGCCATGGTATCAGTTCGCCGCCGAGCTGTTCGGGGAATGCCTTGGGATCGCCGGCAAGTTTGTACGCCTCCACCGCGAGAATCGACGCCGCGGTATGATGACCGTGTCCTCCTCCCCCACCGGTCGTCGGGGGACGCGTGATCACAACATCGGGCCGGAAGGTGCGGATCACCCGCACGATGTCGGCCAGCACCTGGTCGCGGTTCCAAATCGCAAGCGTTTCCTCGGGGTTCTTCGAGAACCCGAAATCGATCGCGCGAGTGAAGAACTGCCGGCCGCCGTCAATGCGCCGCGCAGCGAGCAGTTCCTGGGTACGAATCACACCCAATTCTTCGCCGAACTCGGGACCGAGCACGTTCTGACCGCCATCGCCGCGCGTCAGCGAGAGATAGGCCGTGCGGTAATTTCGGCCCCGCGCAAGGTAGGCGATCAACTGGGTGTTTTCATCGTCGGGATGCGCCCCAACCAAGAGCGCGCTGCCCATCTCGCTAAAACTGCGCAGGTCCTGCAAAATGGCTGCGGCCGGCAGCGATTCGGCGGCCAGGCTGTTGCCAGGGAGACTGGCCAGCAAGCATGTACCAACAGCTACGAGGTAATGGAGCCAGTGGATGCGTCGGTCCGACTTTTTGAATGAGATCGTCACTTTCATGCGCGATACCGGGACATATAAAAATCCGTCGCGACCGGCCTAAGGAGCGGTCCACGGTCGCGACCGGATTTTGCGACGACGGATGACCTGTGCCGCCGTGTTATTTCTTGACGGAGAACGGCGCCGAGAACTGTGTGTTCTCCCACATCATCTTCAGCAGGCCGCCCCCTGACGGGTTTTTCTCGATGGCCATTGTGAACTGGTCCATCGTCTTATCCAAGGTGTCCTTCTTCAGATCAATCCGCGCCAGTTCATTCGTCAATTCATTCTTCTCATTATATGGAATCCCCCACTGCCCGGTCCTCTTGTTGACGATCAGCTTCGACGTGCCGTTTTCTACTGGCAGTGTGAACAACGAGTAGGTGCCGGCCGAAATCGCCGTCCCGCCCATCACGATCGGCTGCTCCGTAGTGAGGAGTGTGGCTTCGTCGGCGCCCGTGCGCCAGACCTTGCCATAAGGCACCAGTCCACCCCAGATTTTGCGGATTTCGCCGCTCCGGGGATCCTTGGTATAAGGCCGCCCGTAGACAATCGTGACCTTGTTGCCATCGATGACCGAACTGATCGTCTCATGAGGGCTGATGCGTTTTCGCTGGGCCATCAACGGCGATGCGCTGACGATGATAGCTGCAACGATAATCAAGATGTATCTGAGTTTGTTCATGATATCTCCTACAGTTTGGGTTGTTTGAGGTTGAGGTTTTGGTTCGGACCGGACCAACCGGCGCCATCAGCGCAGGCCCGAGATCAGGTCTTCGTTCATCTTCACGTAACCGCTCTTCGGGCCGTCGGCTTTAATCGCGAGTTCGGTTGAACGTTTGGCGGCAGCAATCGCGCCTTCCTTGTCGCCCAATTTGGCCAGGATCTTGGCCTTCAGATGGGCGATGTAATAGGTCTCACGCTCGGCGATGGCGGCATCGATCCATTTGCTCGCCTTCTGCAAATCCAGCCCGTGATCAAAATAAAACATCGCTGCCGGATAATACGGCTTCCTGTCACCTGATGCCGCCATGACCGCTTCGATTTGCGGCACGAGCTTGCTGACCAGATCCACTTCGAGTTTCACCGGGACGCGCGTCTTTTCCCAAACGAGATTGAGAGTGGCCGACTCGTCACGGATGTCATTGATATCGATCGTGAACGTCTCGACGAGATCTGCGAGTCTCACCGGCACGGCTTTGAAGCGCACCAGATCGTTCGTCTGGTTATAATTGAAGATGCTCGCGGTCGTGTCCTTATGGATGATCACCGTCCACTCTTTTTCACCGGGGACGGTGTAGAGGGCATATTTGCCCGCAGGGATCTCTGCGCCATTGAGCTTAACGGCGGTGCTAAAGGAGATCCTGGTGGAGGCGTTTGCGCCGGTGCGCCACACTTCGCTGTAAGGGACCAAGCCGCCGAAGATTACACGGTTCTTCATGCCGGGCCGGGAGTAAACGATCTCGATATCCGTGAGACCGATGCGTTGCTTCAGTGTGCAGGCGGGGCTGGCCGCGGGGAACTCGACTCTGGGCGTCTGTGCAAACACCCCGGCGGCGAAGACCAAGCCCGAAACGAACATTAGAGCGGAGCGGAGTAGTTTTGGGTTCATAGCGTTGCGAGTTTAGCAGAGCCGAGCCGAAATTAAAGAGGAAAGTGACCTTCTGCCCGCCTTGACAATCGAAGTCGGGCTGCTAAGATGCGGCACTTCTGAAGAAGCCTGCCCCGAAAGTTTCGGGGCCAAGACAATGAAAAGGACCTATCAACCGTCAAAGATCAGGCGACAACGCCGATTCGGATTCTTGAAGCGCACGCGCAGCAAGAGCGGCCGCGACATCCTGCGCCGCCGCCGCCGCAAGGGGCGCAAGCGCCTGTCGCCAGTGTAGGGCGCGAGCAGGCGCGCCGGAGGTTCTGTTGGATGGACGCAGCACATTCCCGAAACGCGAACGCCTCCAGCGGAATTACGAGTTTCGGCGCGTTTACGAACACGGACGCAGAGTGGAAGGAAGGTTCGTGGTCTTGTACGTTCTGGAGGACACGATGGCAGCGGCGGCGACCGAAAGGCGCGCCATCGGCGTCGTGACCAGTCGCAAGATCGGCAACGCCGTCGCACGCAATCGCGCGAGAAGACTGCTCCGCGAAGCGTACCGATTGAACAAACACAAACTGAAAAGCAATCTGCAAATTGTCATAGTTGCCCGCGCCGCCATCCGCGGAAAACGGCTTCAAGAAATTGAAGCTTGCCTGCTCGATCTGTTCCGGGGGGCGGGCGCACTCGTTGAATCGTGATTAAACGAACACTTTTGGTTCTTCTGCGGGCGTATCACCTGTTGTCGCCTCTGAAGATGCTGTTGCCGGCGCCCCCGATGGGACGCTGCTGCCGCTTCCATCCGAGTTGTTCCAGTTATGCCGCTGAAGTGATTGAACGATTCGGCGCGGCGCGAGGTTTGTGGCTGACCATCAAGCGTCTGGCAAAATGTCATCCGTTCCACGAAGGCGGTTTTGACCCGGTTCCGAAGTCATGATGGACAAACGCACACTTTGGGTGGTTGTGGCGTGCATCGTCGCGCTTCTCGGCTGGCAGCTTTTGATCAACAAGCTGTACCCGCCGAAGCCGAAGCCCCTGAAACCGGCGGTTCAGGCGACTGTCACCAACGTCGCGCCAGCGCAGGCTGAGAAAGTCGCCACCAACGTGGCGGCGGCGATCAAGGAAGCTCCACCCGAGCCTGAAGCACCGCGACCGCCCGAGAAGTTGATCGTGCTGAGTAACCAATTCGTCCACGTCGAGTTCACGAGTTGGGGCGGCGGCATCCGCTCCGTCGAACTGCTCAAGCACAAGGCGAATGGCCACGGCAACGTCGTTCTGAATTCGTCTGCCTCCGTTCCGGCGCTCGCGCTCGGCGGCGTTCCCGGCGCAGGCAGCAATGACGTGTTTCAAATCGAGCAGCCCGATGCGACCAGCGTCGTCATGCGCGCGCGGCTCAAAACGGGAGCGGAGGTGGTCAAACAGATATCATTGGGGCCGGACTATCTGCTCAGCGGCAATATCCAGGTCTCGTCTCCTCCGTCGGGTGAAGTCACGACGCAGAACGTGGCGATCGTCATTGGCGAGGCCACGCCCGTCACGCCGCGCGAGCAACAGCAGTATTTCCTCGGCGTCGATTGGTTTGCGGCTGGGCGCTACCAGAATCGCGCGTTGGCGCAATTGTGGAAAAACGCTGGGCGGGGTATCACGAACGAGCACGTTCAGGCCCAGTGGGCCGCAGTGAAGAGCCAGTTCTTCGCGATGATTCTGACACCCGCCACCGACTCGGTTGAGGTCGCCTATGAGCCGATTCGTCTAGCGATGCCTGCGGAATGGAGCGGCAAGGTGCCGCCCGACGGCGTCAGCGCGTCGCTCGAAGTACCGCCGACATCCGTGACAAACGGGGTCGCGACGTACGCGTTCACCTACTACGCCGGGCCGAAAGAATACGACCGGCTCGCCGCGCTCGGCAAAGGCCAGGAAGACGTGATGCAGTTCGGCTTCTGGGGCGTCATCAGCGTCTGGTTGCTGAAGAGCATGAAGCTGTTGTATCACGTCATTCCCAACTACGGCATCGCGATCATTATCATCACGATCCTGATCAAGCTGATTTTCTGGCCGATCCAAGCCAAGAGCATCCGTTCGATGAAGGAGATGCAGAAGTTTCAGCCGCTGATGAACAAGCTGCGCGAGAAATACAAGGACGACCCGCAACGGCTGAATCAGGAAATGATGAAGCTGTACAAGGAGCACAAGATCAACCCGTTCTCCGGCTGTCTGCCGATGCTGGTGCAGATACCGGTCTTCTTTGGGCTTTATGCGATGTTGCGCAGCGCCATCGAATTGCGCGGCGCGTCCTTCCTTTGGGTCAAGGACCTTTCGCAGCCAGACACGATCTGGAGTCATACGCTGCCATTCAGCTTACCCTTGATCGGCAGCACCTTGATGTTGAACCCGCTGCCGTTGCTGATGACGGGCGCGATGATCTGGCAGCAGAAGCTCACGCCGACCGCGGGCGACACGCAACAGCAGAAGATGATGCAGTTCATGCCGTTGATAATGTTGTATTTCTTCTATCCCTCCAGCTCGGGCCTGTGCCTGTACTGGACGGCGCAACAACTGTTGTCGATCGCCCAGCAATGGTGGAGTCTGCGTCAGCGCGACAGAACTTCGGCCCCGGCCAGACCTCTTTCGGCTGGAAAAGCGAAGTGAGACTTGTTAGATTGGGCCAGCATTTGGGTATAACCCGGCGTCGCAGCTTGCCCCGTCCCGCCGTGGCGGGATCGGGGTTGCCTCAAAGGGCCGTCGCAAGCCGAACGCCCCAACAAGACAGGAGCATAACATGGAAACACAGACTTCGACCACACCCTCACCTTCACCCGCACCCGCACCCGTAGCCACCCCGTCCGTCAATCCGCAGGAAGTATTGCAGAAAATGCTCGACGGCCTCGGGCTGCAAACCAAAGTCGAACTCTACCACATGGATGACGCACCGCTATTGCACATTGCCACCGCCGACCCCGGCCGCCTCATCGGCAAATACGGCCAGACCCTTCAGCACCTGCAGTTCCTCGTCAATCGCGTCCTCCAGCGGTTGAATCCCGACGCCCCGCGCGTCATCGTCGATTGCGAGCGCTACCGCGAACGCCAGCGCGACGACCTCATCAGGATCGCGCTGGAAGCGGCCGACAAAGTGCGCCGCTGGGGCGAGCCCGTGCGCATCGGCCCGTTCGGCGCGTTCGACCGCCGCATTATCCATCTCCACATGCAGAAAGACTCCGAGTTGGAGGCCGTGAGCGAAGGCGAGGAAGACGGTGGTCACAAGAGAATGGTCATTCGCGTCAAAGCCAAGCCCGGCGCCTGAGCGCCGCCCCGCCGAAGTCGATTGACACGGCGCGCTGGGAGAGTTGCGCCGCAGGGTGACGTGACCGCGCTGTTCGGCGCAGGTCTCCAGACCTCGCCGCGCTGTGTAGTCGGAACATCTCACGCTTCGCGCGTCGCATACCATCGCGCCGACGACCAGCGCCAGTGTGTCGGGTCGAGCACCAGTCCTTTGCGTCGGGGATCGTCGTGGAGGTAATCGCGTTTCTGGTTGTGAAAGCGCTCTGATTCAACCGCCTCTGGATGCCGCGTCGGCTGCCAGAATCGATGGTGCCGGTCGTCGCCGGCCGCGCTCTCGAACGCCCGTAGGAAACAGGCGGGCATCGACCGCTGACAAAACTCAACCAGGTTGCGGCCCGTGAACTTTCGAAACTGTAGCAGAGCGTCATCCAACCGCTTGGAAATCAATTTGACGCCCCGGTGGACGGGGACTACGATGCCGGCGAACCGACAAGGGTCAGCGACTTTGGCTTTTTATCGCTGACTTTGTCCCGTTAATACCGTCAGGCGGCGCAACCGTTACGCTGAAGTTCAGCTACGGTAGACACGTATAACAGATACCACAACATGGGAGAACGAACATGGAAGGAAATGAGAAATTACTCACAGTGCTAAATCAACTCTTGGCGGACGAACTCACCGCCATCAGCCAGTACATGGTGCACTCCGAGATGTGCGACAACTGGGGCTACGATAAGCTCCACAAAGCCATCGAGAAGCAGGCGACCGACGAGATGCACCACGCCGAGTGGCTGATCCGGCGCATCATCTTCCTAGATGGCACCCCGGTCGTCTCAAAGCTGAATCCGATAAGAATCGGGACGACCGTCCCTGAAATGGTCACCAACGACCAACGGGACGAACTGTCGGCTGTGCGGGCCTACAACGATGCCATTGCGCTGGCGCGAGAGGTGGGCGACCAAGCTAGCGTCGACCTGTTGACCGACATCCTCAAGATGGAAGAGGGTCACGAGGATTGGGCCGAAATGCAGCGCGCACAGATCGAACAGATGGGTCTGGAGAATTACCTCACCAATCAGACCAAGGGCGCTGCCGGATGACTGGCGCCGGACACCCAGGAATAGGAGGGCAGGGCGGTGCCCGCGTGTCCAACACCTTCAGCCGCCCCGCTTCGCCGTTTCGAGGCTGGGCGGAAATTCGGACGGGCCGTCCCGGTGTGGCGGGATCGGCGCTCCGGGCCGGGCGGTTGTGGCTCAGCTTTGGTCCGTTAGCTGAAGTTAGGCCAACGAACGGTAAATGCGAGATTCCATTCGTTAAACCAGTTTTGAGGAAAAGAAGGAGAAAGAGCGGATGCCTATCCTTGAGTGAATGCACGCCATGCGACTATATCTGATCAATCCATCCAACCCGCTTGTCAGCATCGTCAAGGTCAAGGGGAGCCGTTGGAACCGTTACCGCGTGTGGAAACCGCTCAGCCTGATGGTCCTTGCGGGCCTGACCCCACAGGAATGGGAAATCTCGATCGTAGACGAGAACCTCGGCGCGCCTGACTATCCGGCCATGCCTCGGCCGGACCTGGTGGGCATTACCGCTTTCACCTCGCAGGCGAACCGCGCCTATGAAGTGGCTACGCACTTCCGGCGTCTGGGTGTGCCCGTCGTCATGGGCGGCATTCACGCAACCATGTGCCTGGACGAGGTCATGGAGCGTGTGGACTCGGTCGTCACGGGGGAAGCCGAGGGCATCTGGCCGCAGGTCCTAGAGGACGCCCGGCATGGCAGCCTGAAGCGCCGGTATGACGGCGGGCTCGCCGAGATGAACGATGTCCCGCTCGCCCGTCATGATTTGCTGGCTGCAGGATATGCCTTCGGAGCCATTCAGACCACACGCGGCTGCCCATTGAACTGCAGCTTTTGCAGCGTGACGACATTCAACGGGGCCCGCTACCGGCAGCGACCCATTCCGGATGTCGTGCGGGAATTCCAGTCGGTCCATGAGAAATATGTTCTGGTGGTGGACGACAACCTCATCGGCACGCGCCCTGATCACATCGCCCGCGCCAAAGACCTGTTCCGCGCCATCGCACAGGCGAACCTGCGAAAGGAATGGGTTGCCCAAGCCACCATTAACTTCGCCGATAACGAAGAACTCCTGGCGTTGGCCGCGAAGGCTGGGTGCAGAGGCGTCTTCATCGGCTTTGAGTCCCCCACGCCGGAAGGGCTTCGGGAACTCGGCAAGAAATTCAATCTTCTGAAGGGCCGTGACTTCCGCGCCTCCGTGCGGCGCATCCAGCGGCACAACATTCTGGTTGTGGGTTCCTTTATCATCGGTTTGGACGTGGACGAACCGGGCATCGGCAAACGTATCGCCGAGGTGGCCAGCCAGTACGGCGTGGACAATCTCAACGTGCTGTTTCTGACGCCTTTGCCCGGCACGCGCCTGTGGGACCAGATGAAATCGGAGGATCGCATCGCACTCGATACGTTCCCAGAGGACTGGAGATATTACACGTTAACCTTCCCGGTGGCCCGGTATAAGCATTTGTCTCTGGATGGCATCATCGAAGAAATGATCTCCTGCGACAGGCGCTTCTATTCCATGCCGCGCATTCTGCGAAGGGTGTGCAGCAGCTTGTGGCACCGCCGCATGCCGCTGGTCAGCTTGGTGGGCAATCTCTCATACCGGAGCAACATCCGCGTGAATTGCAAGGCCTACACGGACTTCAAGCGTCAACGGGGCAATAAGCACAATTGAGTTAGTGGAGCGACGCTCAGACACAGAGCACTGCTGTCCAAAATCAGATTATTTTGGACAGCAGTGGTGCCCGAAGCAACCGCATCGCGTTCAGGATCACGATCACGCTGCTGAATTGGTGGGCGATGGCGCCACCGATCATGTGGAGGTGGCCGGTGGCGGCGCCGCTGACCATCGTGACGTTGTAAATCAGCGCGAACCACAAGCCTTGCCTGATGATCCGCAACGCGGCGCGGCTCAGACCGACCGCAAACGCGATCTTTGACAGGTCGTCGGCCATCAACGCGATGTCCGCGGCCTCGTGCGCCATGTCCGTGCCGCTGACGCCCATTGCCACGCCGACATCGGCCACCGCCAGCGCGGGCGCATCGTTGACGCCGTCGCCGACCATTGCTACACCGCCGGCACGACCTCTGCCTTTCAGAGATTCGATCTGCTCAGCTTTCTGTTCGGGCAACACTTCGGCTTTCACTTCGTCGATGCCGAGTTTGCCCGCGATCTCCATCGCGACGCGGCGATTGTCGCCTGTCAGCATGACGATCTTTTCGATGCCGAGTTCGCGCAATGCTCCGATTGCGTCCTCGGCGCTGGCGCGCACGGTGTCGGCCACGCAAATCGTGCCGCAGACTTTGCCGTCGTGCGCGACGACAACAATCGTGTGGCCTTCGCCGTGATGTTCGTCGACATGGTCATCAACGGACTCGGAGAGATGGATGTCCTGTTCGCTCATTAATCGTTTCTGGCCGACGATCAGTTTTTGCTGTCCACGTTGAGCGACAACGCCGCGCCCGTGGTGCGCCTTGAAGCTGGTCGGGTCGGCGGTCTTCAGACCGAGGGATTGCGCCTTGCGCATGATGGCGCGCGCCACGGGATGGGTGCTCATTTTCTCGGCAACGGCGGCCATCTCGACGAGTTCGGCGTCGGTGTGCTCGCAGAAGCGGCGCATGTCGGCGACTTCAGGCTCGCCGTGTGTGAGCGTGCCCGTTTTGTCGAAAACGATCGTGTGCAAGCGCGCCGTGGCTTCGAGGTATTGGCCGCCCTTGATCAGCACACCGGCCCGGGCGGCCCGGGCGATTGCCGCCATGACCGCGGTGGGGCTGGCCAGAATCAATGCGCACGGGCAGGCGACGATCAGCACCGTGATGGCGCGCGAGATGTCGTGGGTGAAGACGAACACCAACGCCGCCAGCGTCAGCATCACGGGCACAAGCCACGCGGCGAACCGGTCGAGCGTGCGCTGGATTGGCGCTTCGCGTTGTTGCGCGGCCTCGACCAGTTGCGCGATGCGCGCCAGCGTCGTGTCTTCGCCGACGCGCGTGGCCTCGATGATCAGTGCGCCTGATTCGTTGAGCGTGCCGACGAACACCTCGTCGCCGGTGGATTTTTCGACGGGCATGCTTTCGCCCGTCACAGGCACCTGGTTGACCGAGGCGGTGCCTTGGCGGACAAAGCCGTCGACCGGGATTCTCTCGCCGGCGCGCACGACCACGATGTCGCCGACTTGAACGTCTGCGGCAGGGATTTCGACTTCAACAGCCTCTGGCCCCTCACCCTGACCCTCTCCCCCCTGCGCGGGGCGCGGGGAACAATTTGGACGGCGGACGCGAGCCGTGGCGAGAACGAGCGTGAGCAGGCTGCCGAGCGATTGTCGGGCGCGGTGCGTTGTGTACTCCTCCAGTTGCGCGCCGAGCAACATGATGAAGGCCACTTCGCCCGCCGCAACGAATTCGCCAACGCTCGAGGCGGCAATCACCGCGATGGCCACCAGCACGTCGGCATCGAGCCGCTTGGCGAACAGCGCTTTGATCGCGCGATGAAAAATCGGATACGCCGCACCGATGGTGGCGGCGATGACCATGCCGA
>JBEKFI010000074.1:0-15576 GCA_050013395.1 Verrucomicrobiia bacterium
CGTCCCTGTTGGCCGCGGGCCTGTTTCTACTGGGCATCGTGGCGTATCGGTTCCTCCCAGTCGCGGCGATTCCGCGCGTTGATTTTCCGATGATCTCAGTCTCGGCGTCTCTGCCGGGCGCCGACCCGGCCACAGTCGCTTCCTCGTTGGCCGCCCCGCTCGAACGCCGCTTGGCCCAGATTTCCGGCGTCACGGAGATCACTTCCGTCAGCACGCTCGGCGGCAGCACGGTAACCATCCAGTTCGACTTGGACCGCAATATCGACGGCGCGGCGCGCGACGTGCAGGCCGCGATCAACGCCGCTGCCAGCGAGTTGCCGATCAACCTCCCGAATCCGCCGACCTATCGCAAAGTGAACCCGGCCGACGCGCCGATCATGGTTCTGGCGATGACTTCCGAGACGCTACCGCCCTCGCAGATCTTCGAATCCGCCGACACGATTATCGGCCAGAAGCTGAGCCAGGTCGAGGGAGTGAGTCAAGTCGGCATCAGTGGCGCTGAAAAGTCGGCCGTGCGCGTCCAGATCAACCCGGCGGCGCTCGCTTCGACCGGTCTAAGCCTCGAAGATGTCCGCTCGTTTCTAGGGCAGGTTTCCGTGGTCCTTCCCAAGGGCAGCATTAATGGCGGACAAATCTCCTACACGCTTTCCAGCAATGACCAACTGGTGGATGCGAAAGAGTATCGCCCGCTGATTCTGCTCCAACGACACAATGTCCCCATCAAGCTCAGCGCCTTGGGTAGAGTGGTCCAAAGTGTCGAGAATGTCCGTCTGGCCGGTTGGGCGGGGACGAAGCGCGCCGTATTGCTCATCATCTTCAAACAAGCCGGCGCGAATGTCATCGATACGGTGGACCGCATCAAGGCGGAGCTTCCACAGCTTGAACGGTGGATCCCGCCGTCCGTGAAGATCGCGGTGCTCAGCGACCGGACAACGACGATCCGGGCTTCGGTGGATGACGTTGAGATTTCCCTCGTCCTGAGCATCAGCCTCGTAGTGATGGTGATCTTTCTCTTCCTGCGGCGTTTCTGGCCGACGTTCATCGCGAGCGTGACCGTGCCGTTGGCTCTGGCTGGCACCTTCGCCATTATGTATCTGCTGCATTACAGCGTGGACAACCTGTCTTTGATGGCGATCACCATCTCCGTCGGTTTCGTGGTCGATGATGCCATCGTTGTCATCGAGAACGTGTACCGGTATATCGAGCAAGGTCAGCCATCGCTGCAAGCGGCGCTCAACGGCGCCAAGCAGATCGGTTTTACCGTGATCTCGATCAGCACGTCGCTGGTGGCGGTGTTCATTCCGCTGCTGTTCATGGGCGGGTTGATCGGGCGGTTGTTCCACGAATTCGCTGTCACCCTGAGCCTCGCGATCCTGGTGTCCGGGGTCGTCTCGCTCACGCTGACGCCGATGATGTGCTCGCGCTTTCTCAAGCCGGAGTCCGCTTACAAGGCGTCCGGTCGGTTTTATCGCGCAAGCGGGCACGCGTTCAACTGGCTGCTCACCGGTTACGAGCACGGCCTCAAATGGGTCTTGCGCCATCAAGGCTTCATGCTGCTGGTTGCCTTGACAACCTTTATCTCCACCATCGGACTCTACATCATCGTGCCCAAAGGTTTCTTTCCGCAGCAGGATACCGGTACGATGACCGGTGTGACCGAAGCGGCGCAAGACGTCTCCTTCGCCACCATGGCGCGGCTTCAGAACCGAGTGGCCCGGATAGTTCTCGACGATCCGGCCATCGATACGGTGGGTTCATTCATCGGCGCAGGCGCCGGCAGCTCGACCGTCAACAACGGCCGCATGTTCATCAGCCTCAAGCCGCTCCGCGAACGAAAGGTGCGTGCCGACGAGGTCATCGCCCGGCTCCGCCGCAAATTGGCGGACGTGCCGGGCATCACGTTGTACCTGCAAGCCGTTCAGGACATCCGGGTCGGTGGCCGGCTCGGCAAGGCCCAGTTCCAATATGCGTTGCAGTCGGCCGATCTGGACGAACTCACTCACTGGGCCCCGCTGTTGGTGGACAAGCTCAGCAAGATTCCGCAGCTCAGGGACGTCAGCAGCGATCAACAAATGCGGGGTCTTCAGACCAATGTCATCATCGACCGCGACGCTGCGTCCCGCTTGGGCGTCTCACCGCAAGCGATCGACGACACCCTCTACGACGCCTTCGGTCAACGACAGGTCTCGACAATCTACGAACGGTACAACCAGCACCACGTCGTCCTGGAAGTCGAACCCCAATATCAGTTGGATCCGGCGTCGCTGAGCAAAATATACGTCAAATCCAACACCGGGCAACAAGTCCCTCTGTCCAGCGTCGCCAAGTTCACGGCGAGCAATACCGCATTGTCCATCAATCACCAAAGCCAGTTTCCCGCGGTGACCATTTCCTTCAACCTGCCGCCCGGCGTTTCGCTCGGCCAGGCGACGGAACTCATCCAGAACGCCGCGCAGGAGATGAGAATGCCGTCGAGCGTGCGAGGCAGCTTCCAGGGCACGGCGCAGGTATTTCAATCCTCTCTGGCGACGACGCCACTCCTTCTGTTGGCAGCGCTCATCACCGTATACGTCGTTTTGGGAATGCTCTACGAGAGCTTGATTCATCCCATTACGATTCTGTCCACGCTTCCCTCTGCGGGCGTCGGCGCGCTAATGGCGCTCATGTTTTTCGGCATCGACCTTTCCCTGGTGTCCTTTATCGCCATCATCCTCCTCATGGGCATCGTGAAGAAAAACGCCATCATGATGATTGATTTCGCGCTCGAAGCGGAACGCCACGAAAACCTGAGCCCGGAAGACGCGATCTATAAGGCCTGTGTCATCCGTTTTCGCCCGATCATGATGACCACGATGTCCGCACTTTTGGGAGCGATCCCACTGGCGATCGGATTCGGCACCGGTTCCGAGCTGCGCCGTCCGCTGGGCATCGCGGTCGTCGGCGGTCTGCTGTTCTCACAAGTCCTGACTCTGTACACGACCCCGGTGGTTTATCTGGCTTTCGAACACCTGCGGCAGAGATTCAAGCTCCGCCGTTATCGCCGAACGAGTGAACTTGCCACGGCCCATTAGCACCGATCATGGCTTCCTGCTCCCAGCCCTTTGGCAGGAAGTAAACGTGCAGCCGCCGTGAAATAGGTTGGTTGCGAAGTGCTTCGGCTGAGGTCGATCAATCGTTGGATCTGCAACCGAAATCAACAGCGGGAATCCGTCAGTACCCTCTGACTTCACACCTCCCTTAAGCTTTCAACTTGTCCGAAAATCGCCGGGCACGTACAGTCGTTCTTGTGACAAGTAACCAATCCAGTGTATGCAGTCGTATCCGCAGCGATGTGAGACGAGCCGTATGAGACGCCCCGCCAAGGCTTTCGGCGGCATCGAAAAACGGGGTGGCATTGTGAGGGATCCCTTGGAAAGGCGTCGAGGCGTGTCCCTTCTTGGGGCAGTCTCGCTCTTGGTTGCCATCCTTGTTGCTCCGCGCCCGGCGACAGCTCATAAAGTCAGGGTCTGGGAGTCGTCAACGGCGAAGTCGATTGTGGAAGACAGCGGTCAACTCCTGGCGGACTATGGGAGTTATCGGCTCTATGAGGTGGACCGTCTCCGACCCGATCTGTTGCAGGATGATAAAGCGGAGGTTCGCGACGACTACAATCGAATTCTTCTCGACGCCGCGAGAATCGATACGACAACAAAAGCAGTGAAGGCGCTCCGCAAGCCGGTGGGGGACTTTAATGGCAAACGCATGCATCTGATTCAGTTCGTTGGCCCGGTACAGCCCGCGTGGCGTGAAGCGCTGAAAAAGACGGGGGCGCAAATCATCAGTTACATCCCTCAGAATGCTTATCTGGTATATGGAGATGCCCAGGCCCTTGCCAAACTGCAGAGCGTGGCCGGCACCACGGCGTCGGTGCAGTGGAATGGCGCCTATCTGGATGATTACAGGATCCACCCGCGCGCCCGCACGGTGGACGCGCAGGGCAGGCCGCGCGCGATCGGAACCGACGAGTTTGCGATTCAACTGGTGGACGACGCCGAGGCCAACGCCGCGACATTGCAGTTGATTGACCGCCTGAAACTTGAGCCGATCAAGCGGCAACAGCGGTTGTTGAACTACCTGAACCTCATCGTGCGCCTGGCGCCCGACAGCCTGCCGGTGATCGCCGCCCAGCCCGAAGTGGTTTCCATTCACCCGCATTTTCCCCGCAAGAAAGCCTGTGAGCGGCAGGACCAGATTGTCGCCGGCAATCTCTCCGCCAATGTGCCCAGCGACCCCGTCTACCTCGACTGGCTGGCCGGCAATGGATTCGCCACGGCCCAGTTCGATGCCTCCGGTTTCGTGGTGGATGTTTCCGACAGCGGCATCGACGACGGGACAACGACGCCCAACCATTTTGCCCTCTATGTTGGCGGCGACACCAACAGCGCCAGCCGCGTGGTTTACAACCGTCTCGAAGGCACGCCGAACTTCGGCAGCACGCTGCAAGGCTGCGATGGTCACGGCAACATCAACGCGCACATCATTGGCGGCTACAGCTCTCGCAACGGCTTCCCGCACACCGATGCCAGCGGCTTCCACTATGGCCTTGGGATTTGCCCGTTTGTGCGGCTTGGTTCTTCGGTCATCTTCGATCCCGACCGCGGCACCAACCCGGACAACACCGACCTCCAATCCCGCGCCTACCGCGACGGCGCCCGCATCAGCAACAACAGTTGGGGCGCGGGCAGTCCCGGCGACGGCAGTTACGACATGGAAGCCCAGGAGTTCGACATCTTGGTGCGCGATGCCCAGCCGGCCACTGCTGCCGTTCCCGTGCCCGGCAATCAGCAGATGGTCATCGTGTTCTCGGCAGGCAACGACGGCCCGAGCGCGACCACCATCACTACACCGGGCACGGCCAAGAACGTCATCTGTGTCGGCGCCGCCGAGAGCGTCCAAGCCTTTGGCGGCGCCGATGGCAGCGGCGTTGACGACACGGGTGCCGACAGCGCCAATGACGTCCACACCTTCTCCAGCCGCGGACCGTGCCAGGACGGCCGGCACAAACCGGACCTCATGGCCCCCGGCACGCACATCAGCGGCGGCGCGCCGCAGGCGCCCTTCCCCGGCATCGATGGCACCGGGCTGGCCTGTTTTGACGTTCGCACCCAAACTTCCCGTCTACCTCTTGGCGTTAGCGGCGGCGTGGGCGGAGCCCGGTACCATCCACCGGGCCAGCAGTTCTACACCGCCTCCACCGGCACCAGCCATGCGGCCCCGGCGGTGTCCGGTGCCTGCGCGCTGCTGCGGCAATACTTCCTCAACAACTTCGGGAACGCGCCCAGCCCGGCCATGACCAAGGCGTTTCTAATGAATTCGGCCCGGTACCTGACTGGCCAGGATGCCAACGACACGCTTTGGTCAGACAGCCAGGGCATGGGCGAACTGAATCTCGGCACGGCCTTCGACGGCGTGCCGCGCATTCTGCGTGACCAACTGGCCGCCGACATCTTCACCGCCAGCGGGCAGACCCGCACGTTCACGGGAACAATCAGTGACCTGTCCAAACCATTCCGGGTGACCGTCGCCTGGACCGACGCGCCCGGCAGCACGACGGGCAGCGCCCTCAACAACGATCTCGACTTAACAGTGACTGTTGGGGGAAATACCTATAAAGGTAATGTCTTCCGCAGCGCATATTCCGTCACCGGCGGCGCCGCCGACCACCAGAACAACGTGGAGAGCGTCTTTCTGCCCACTGGCACAACCGGCAATTTCACCGTCACCATCACAGCGGCCAACATCAATTCCGACGGCGTGCCCGGCGATGCTGATCCGCTGGACCAAGATTTTGCCCTTGTTATTTACAACAGTGCGTCCACCGCTGCTCCCAACATCGTCGCTGATACCACCGCGCTTGTCGCCGAGAGTTGCATGCCCACGAATGGCGCTATTGATCCCGGCGAAACGGTCACGGTGAACTTCTCATTGAAGAATGTCGGGACTGCCGACACCGGCAATCTTGTGGCCACACTGCTGGCCACTGGCGGGGTGAGCACCCCGAGTGGTCCTCAGACTTTCGGTGCGCTCACCGCCGGTGGCAGTCCCGTCGCGCGACCGTTCACCTTCACGGCTTCCGGAGTCTGCAGCAGCACCATCACGAACACCTTTCAACTCCAGGACGGAGCATCCGATCTCGGCGTCGCAACGTTCATCCTGCCGTTGGGCGAGCAAACCATCGACTTTGCCGAAAACTTTGATGAGGTGACGCCCCCCGCTCTGCCGAGTGGCTGGGCGACATCGGCCACGGGCGCGCAATCTCATTGGGTCACCTCCACGGGATCGTCGGACACCCCGCCCAATGCGGCGTTTTCGCCCGATCCGGACAGTGCTGGCGTCAACGAACTCGATACGCCACCGATTCCCATTGCGACCGCCTCCGCGCAACTGACGTTCCGACACAGTTACAGCCTAGAGGCCAGTTCAGCCAATCCAACGGTGGGGTACGACGGCGGCGTATTGGAGATCAAGATCGGAAACGGCTCCTATGCTGACATCATCTCGGCAGGCGGCTCTTTCATCACCGGCGGCTACGACCATACAATCAGCAGCTCGTATGGCAATCCGCTGGCTGGTCGGCCTGCGTGGAGCGGCGATTCCGCTGGCTTTGTGACCACGATCGTCAACCTGCCCGCCTCCGCGAAGGGACAGAACGTCCAGTTGCGATGGCGTTGCGGCACGGACTCCGGCAATAGCACCAGCGTTACGGGCTGGTTCGTGGATACGGTCACTATCTCCGAACTTGCGTGCTGCACAGGCAGCGGCGCGAACACCAATGGCGCCTTCGCGGCGGTTGCCGGCCTTTATCAAGGACTGGTCCAATCCAATTCTCCCTCGCAACAGGCCTCTGGTTTCATCAGCATCACCGTCAGCAAAACCGGCTCCTTCTTTGGCAAGGTCACGCTGGGCGGAGCCTCGTATTCTGTGAAGGAAACGTTTGACGACAACGGCAATTCCTCCTCCGTGATTCCGCGTGCTGGAACAAACTCGCTGACTCTGACGCTCCACCTCGATCTGACGAACGGAACCGATCAAATCACGGGCATGGTGTCGGACGGAACTTTTACCTCCGATTTGACCGCCAACCTCACCATGTTCAACCAAAAAACCAATCCCGCCAAGGAATTCCAAGGTTATTACACCGTCCTGCTGCCGCCGAATCCAGACGAAACCGGCCCGGACCTTCCGCAAGGGAACGGTTACGGAACCCTCAAGGTCGATGCGGGCGGCAACATTCGGTTTTCCGCAACGCTGGGCGATGGCACACGGATTTCGCAGACAGCGGTCGTCTCCAAAGATGGAACGTGGCCCGTCTACATCCCGTTGTATGTGAAGAAAGGCTCACTCTCAGGATGGGTGACGTTCACCAATGTCGTCGGCGTCAGCGATCTCGGCGGAATGCTGAGTTGGTTCAAGCAGCCAGTCCCAGCCGGCAAATTCTATCCCAACGGGTTTGCGACGGAGATCATGCTTTTGGGCTCGGAGTACACCGCTCCGCCGGTCGGAACGCCCGTGCTGGACGTCACGAACACGGCCTGCAATATTCTCGTTACATTAGGCGGGGGAAATCTGGATTCGTTCGTGAGCAATTCGGTGACGCTGACCGCAGCCAAAAAGGTTTTTCTCTGCGTCACCAACGGCTTTAGGCTGATGATCACGCCCAATACCGGACTGTTCTCGGGCAGCTTCATCAATCCCGCCACGCATAAGTCAACAGTGTTTCGAGGCGCGCTCTTCCAGAAGCAAAATATCGGTGCCGGCTTCTTCCTTGGAACAAGCCAAACGGGATTCGTCACAGTCGAGCCATCACCTTGAGAGCCTTCCCGGCTGTAGCGGAAACCGTGGCTTCCTCGGAGCCCGGCTCCGAGCGACGAACCGAACGCTCCGACTGAATCCAAGTGAATCAGACCGGATCAAACCAACACCAACAAGATGAGACAACCCAGCCGTGCCTTTGTCATTCCGAGCCTCGTCCGCCGAAGCTTCAGCGAAGGCGGATTGTCGAGACCGCTGCGGGACGTCTGTCGCTTGACGGCAAACCGAAGCGAAGCGAAGACGCCGTCAGTTGACGGCAATCTCTCCGCTTGTTGTCATTCCGAGCTTGTCGAGGAATCTCTCCCCTCTTACAATGCGGGGCATGGCAAAGGAGAGGTCAACAAGTCGGCTGCTTGCTCGCCGTGGCGAGCTTGTCCGCGGAGGGGGATTCGGTGACTACCTGAAATGGCTGCGCGATCTAACGGAGCACAAACCAGAAGGCAGAGATGTGACCGTGATGCCGCTCGGGTCAAGAAAGACAAGCCAGTAGCTTATGAACCAACTTCACGATCCGACAAGGCAGGCGAATTATCTACGACAATGTCTCGCTCAAGACAAGAGACTTCTTGGCTTGTTTCTTGGTGCGGGTTGTCCGTTGGCGATCAGGGTTAAGCGTAATGGGAAGGAGCAACCTCTGATACCGGACATACCGGGTCTCACGCAAGCCGTTTCAGATCAGATGAGCGCTTCGAAACAGCACAAAAAGGTTTTCGAGAGTGTTCTGTCACATCTTAAGGCAGATGGTCGCCAGAACCCCAACGTCGAAGATGTCTTGAGCCATGTTCGCGCGCTTCGTGCGGTGGCAGGAAATGACGCAGTGCGAGGTTTAACAGCAACTGATCTTGACCAGATTGATCAGGGTATATGCGATACTATTGTCGATGTTGTTAGCAAATCTTTGCCAGCGAACGACACGCCATATAACAAGGTGGCAGCTTGGGTAGGTGCGATTCAGAGGACTAAGTCTGTCGAGATTTTCACGACAAACTACGATCTCCTCCTTGAGGAGGCGATGGAGGAGAGCAGAGTGCCCTACTTTGACGGTTTTGCGGGCTCTCGCCGTGCCTTTTTTGATCCGCACGCCATCGAAGAAGATCCCTTGCCAGCAAGATGGGCTCGAGTCTGGAAGCTCCATGGTTCCATCAATTGGCGACAGGATGCACGGGGAGTCGTTTCTCGGAGTGAGAGTGCGACTGCTGGTGATCGGCGGGTCATCCACCCTTTCCGTGTGACTGAATGAAAGATACCTATGTCGCTCAATATTTGTTTGTCGCGGTGTTCCTAGCGGTGGCAGTTGCGTTTCCGCTGGCGCCGTTGGCGTTGGCGTGGTTGCTTGCGCCGCGCAAACCCTCGCAGACCAAAAACGACATTTACGAATGCGGGCTTGAGTCAAAGGGGGACGCCTGGGTGCAGTTCCGCGTCGGCTACTACATCTACGCTCTCATTTATGTGATCTTCGCGGTCGAGACCGTGTTTCTTTATCCGTGGGCGGTGGCGTTTGCGGGGCTGAGCATCGGCGGATTCATCGCGATGATGGTGTTTGTGCTGCTGCTGGTCGAAGGCTTGGTGTACGCCTGGGCAAAGGGCGCGCTGGATTGGAAATGAGGGGAAATGGAGCATTGGAGAAATGGAGTGATGGAGTAGTGGGCCAATAGAGCGGCGTTCCCAAAACTCCAAGACTCCGATACTCCAGCACTCCAGTGAGTTTCTGACTATGGCCGTTGACGAGGGACTGAGAAGCGAAGTGCAGAAACACGGGGTGTTCATCCTCCCGTTTGAGCAGCTTTACAATTGGGGACGGAAATCCTCCATCTGGCCGTTGCAGTTCGGCTTGGCGTGCTGCGCAATTGAGATGATCGCCACCGCCGCGTCGCGCCATGATCTCGCGCGATTTGGGGCGGAAGTGTTCCGCGCGACGCCACGGCAAGCGGACTTGATGATTGTCGCGGGCACGGTCACGAAGAAAATGGCGCCGCAGGTCGTCCGACTCTACAACCAGATGCCGGAGCCGAAGTATGTAATTGCGATGGGCGCCTGCGCGATTTCCGGCGGGCCGTTCAAGGATGGTTACAACGTGCTGAAAGGCATCGACCGTTACATTCCCGTGGACGTGCATATTCCGGGTTGCCCGCCGCGGCCCGAGGCATTGCTTCACGCGATCATGACGTTGCAGCGCAAGATCGCGGGCCAACACTTGGAGAAGGAACAACGTCCGCGCTGGTACGACAAGACTGCGCCGGCCGAGTACCTGATCCCTACATACGGCGAGCACGATTTGGAACCGCCCGTGAACCGCGAGGTGTGGCATCCGCCCCGCAGTTATCGCGACGTGACGTTGGAGGAGGTTCTTAAGAAGGGGGTAGGGTAAGCTTCCAGCTTGCCCAGTCCGAGATGCGAGTCAAGCAGGATGCTTGACCTACGATGAATATGGAAGCCATCGAGAAAATCAAGGAGACCGTGTCGCAGGCCGTTCCGGGCGCACAGATCGAGATTGTGAATTCGACGCAGGCGGCGGCGCAGCCTTCGTTGCTGGTGGATCGTGAGCACATGTACGCGGTGGCGAAGTTTTTCAAGGAAGAGCCGCGTTTCCAGATGGATTTCTGTTCGTGTGCGACCGGGGTCGATTATCTGCCCAAAGATGACAAGCCCGGCTTCATCGAGGTCGTTTATCATTTGTATTCCATCGCGCTGAAACAAGGCCCGATCGTGCTGAAGGTGCGCGCGCCGCGCGAGCTCGATCAATGTCACGTGCCTTCACTGACGCCGCTCTGGCGCGGCTGCGAGTTTCAGGAGCGGGAAGCATATGACCTGTACGGCGTGAAGTTTGACGGACATCCCGATTTGCGGCGGATCCTGATGTGGGACGAGTTCAAAGATCATCCGATGCGGAAGGATTACGTGCCACCGCTGGACTACGAGTGGGAGCCTACGCCGCACGACGATACGCTGGCGCGTGCGGAGAAGGCCGGCGGCATCGTGCCGCCCAGCGCAATTGAAGAGGCGCACAAGGCGAAGAAGAAATGATTTCATGTTCATTGTCTTCCTCGCCCCGCGTAAGCGGGGAGAGGATTGAGGTAAAGGGACGCCTGGGTAGAACCCTCACCCTGACCCTCTCCCTTGAAAAGGGAGAGGGGATTCGGATTCAGCTATGATCCAGCCGCTGACAGAAGAGAAGCGTTCCACGCTGACGCCCGGGCCTGAAGGCATGATCGAGACCCAGACGCTGGAGATTTCCATCGGCCCGCAACATCCGAGCACGCACGGCGTGTTTCGGATGGACGTGGTGCTGGACGGTGAAACGGTCGTGCGGTTGAAACCGGTCATGGGCTATCTGCACCGGAACCACGAGCAGCTTGCTGAAAAGATGGCCTGGCTCGGCTCGATGCCGTACACGGATCGCCTCGATTATTTCAACTCGATGACAAACAACTGGGCCTATGCCCTCAGCGTCGAGAAACTGGCGGGCATCAAGGTGCCGGAGCGCGCCGAATACATCCGCGTCATCGTCGCGGAATTGACCCGTCTATTGAACCACGTTTGCGCGATTGGATTTCTGCTGCAGGACCTCGGCGCGTGGGGCACGCCGCTGCTTTACGCGTTCCGCGAGCGCGAAAAAATCCTCGACCTGTTCGAAGCCGTCAGCGGCTCGCGGATGATGTGCAATTACATGCGCTTCGGCGGCGTCCGCGTCGATTTCAACGAGCGGATGCTGAACGCGGCGCGCGAGATCGCCGCCCGGTTTCCCAAATTCCTCGACGAGTTTGAGAAGTTGCTCACCGGGAACGAAGTGTTGCTCGCCCGTTGCCAGAAGGTCGGCATCCTGCCCAAGGAACTGGCGGTCAACGCCAGCATTACGGGTCCGATGGCCCGCGCCAGCGGCGTCGAGTACGACATTCGCAAAGTGGACAAATACGGCGTGTACGGTCGGTTCGATTTCCGCGTGCCGCTGGGCGACATCGGCGATGTGTATGATCGGTACTACATTCGCGTGCTGGAGATGCGCGAGAGCGTGAAGATTTTGCAGCAGGCGTTGCGCGACGTTCCGCAAGGGCCGCATATTGCGCCCGAAGTGAAGCTGCGTAACTTCAAAATCCCCGCTGGCGATGGGTACGGCCGCATCGAAGCCCCGAAGGGCGAGCTTGGATTTTATCTGGTGTCGGCGGGTGACGGGAAGCAGCCGTACCGCTACCACGTGCGGCCGCCGAGCTTTATCAACGTGACGATTCTCGAAGACATGTGCCTCGGACACAAGGTGGCGGACGTGATCAGCATTTTGGGAAGCGTGGACATTGTGTTGGGGGAAGTGGACCGGTGATTAAGATTCGTGAAACGACGAACCCTCACCCTGACCCTCTCCCTTGTGGGACAAGGGAGAGGGGGATCTCCTCGCCCCTGCTGTGTGGGGGAGAGAATCAAGGTGAGGGGGCCAGCCGTTTGGAGGTGGATCGCTCATGAGTTTTCTAGGCAAAGGTTTGCTGGACGGCATGGTCGTAACGGCCCGAAACTTCATCGGGAGCTACTTCGACAAGGAACGGCTCGTCACGATTCAGTATCCCGAAGAGCGGATGGAGTTGCCCGAGAACTCGCGCACGTTTCCATTCCTGGTCTATGACGGCACGCCGGACCGCTTGCGGTGCACGGCCTGCAAGATTTGCGAGACCGAATGCCCGCCGCAATGCATTTACATCGTCATGGACCGCGACGAGAAGGGCAAGCCGCGGCAGCGGCCGAAGATTTTCGACATCGACATCAGCGTCTGCATGCAGTGCCAGATCTGCGTCGAGGTCTGCCCGTTTGACGCGATCAAGATGGATAACGACTACGAAAAATCGCAGCACAGCCGTTTCAACGAACTGGTCGAGCACCTGCCCGATCTGCTGAAACCCAACGAGTATTACCACAAGGTCAAGCCAACGGAGGCGAGCAAGGTGGACGCCAAACTCAAGGCCGAGGCTGAGAAAAAAGCGAAGAAGGCTGCGGCCGCAAAACCCACGGCTGCCCCTGCTGCGCCGAAGCCTGCGGCTCCGGCAGGTGCAGTGCAACCGGCACCTGCGCCACCTGACCCCCAAACCGGCGGCAGCACCGGCCCCCATTCCTGTTATGAGAATCACGATTCCAGATGATGCGCCGTTCACACCGGGACAACGGCAGTGGCTTGCCGGATTGCCGAGGGGGGTCGGTATTAGTGGCGCAGGCGTCTCGCCTGCGGCCGTTCCGGCTGTTACAGCACCAAGCAGCACAGGCGGGACGCCCGCGCCACTACCGGCAGCGGCGCAGGAGAGGATTTGTCACTTTGCCTGCCTGGAGAGGCCGAAACAGCAGCGATGCTGGAAAAACTGATGAAGGACGCAGGCAAACTGTAGCCGCAAAACTCTTTCGCGGCGGGGCAGGGAGGCCGCGAATGGGATTGGCGGCGGGCGGCTCTTGTTACTGCCACCGGATTGTAGCCGCGAGCCTGCTCGCGGCAAAGTGGTACCTTATCGGCTATCGCAAAGGCCGCGAGCAGGCTCGCGGCTACAGGGGAGCAGGGAAGTTTGACACCCGGTCGTGATTTCCCTATAAGGGGCGGGCCTTTCCTGCAACGTTTCACGAAGAATGGAGACTGTTTATCAACTGGTAACGAAGTGGTTTGCCAACAAGCCCGCGTGGATGCCGCTGGCGATCGCCATCGCCGTGCCGATTTTGTTCGTCATCGCGGTGTTTCCGCTGATCTTCGCCTACACGACGCTTGTGGAGCGCAAAACGTTGGGCCGCATCCAGAACCGCTACGGCCCGAATCGCGTCGGTCGCTGGGGAATTCTCCAGCCGATCGCAGACGGCGTCAAAGTGCTGCTCAAGGAGGACATTGTCCCGCGCCGGGCGGACAAGTTCGTGCATTTTCTCGCGCCCGTCATTGCGGTGATTCCTTCCTTGTTGTTGTTTTCGGTTGTTCCGGTCGCGTCGGGATTTGTGCCCGTCAATCTGAACATCGGCATCCTGTTCGCCTTTGCGGTGAGCACGGCGAGCGTGCTGGCGTTGTTCATGGGTGGCTGGGCATCGCACAACAAGTTCTCACTGCTCGGCGCGATGCGCGCAGTGGCACAAGTCGTCTCGTACGAAGTGCCGATGGTGTTGGCCGCGGTGGCGGTGGTGATGGCGGTCGGCTCGCTTTCAACGGTTGCCATCGTCGAAGCGCAGGGCGGAGGATTCCTCAACGTGAGCGGCTGGTTCGTGTTCCGGCCTTGGGGATTCGTCGGATTCGTTCTTTTTGCCATCGGCGCGATGGCCGAATCGGGGCGTACGCCGTTTGACATTCCCGAAGGGGAGTCGGAGATCGTCGCCGGCTATCACACGGAGTATAGCGGCTTTAAATTTGCCTTGTTCCAGATGGGCGAGTATCTGGCCACGATTGCCATGGCGGGTATTACGGTCTCGATGTTCCTTGGCGGTTACTACGGACCAGGCACCGTCCCCGGGTTTCTCGGCGGACTGATTTCCGCCTTTTGGTTTTTCATCAAGCTGGGAGCGATGATCACGCTGAATATCTGGATTCGCGGCACGTGGCCGCGCGTGCGCGTGGATCAATTGATGGGGTTCGCGTGGAAGATCCTGTTGCCGATGTCGCTGATCAACATTGTGGCGGTCGGCATCTGGCATTACACGGCGTCGAAGGCGTTGGCTTGGATCGTGACGGCGATCATTCTCACCGTGTCGTACATCCTCCTCGCGAAGCTCAACGCCACCGAAACCATTGAGAAGCGGACGTACCGGTACGTGTCGTGAAAGAAATCATTCGGCGACTTCCTTCGTGGGAGCGGCGTCCTCGCCGCGACCGGCGTGTTGCCCTCTCACCCTCGCGGCGAGGACGCCGCTCCCACAACCGAACAGTGCGAGCCTGAACCATGAACGCTGCCTTCTGGATCATCTCGGCAATCACGCTTGTCGGCGCCGTCTTGGCGGTGACGCTGCGCAACCTCGTGCACTGCGTGCTCTCGCTGATCCTGTTCTTTCTCGGCCTCGCAGCGCATTACTTTTTGCTGCGCGCCGACTTCATCGCGGCTGTGCAAATCCTGATCTACGTCGGCGCGGTGGCGGTGCTGATCCTGTTCACGATCATGCTGACGCGCAACGTCACAGGCACGGAAGGCCCGCGTGAGGTGCTCGGCGGCAAATGGTGGGCGGGCGCGTTCATTGCCGCTGTCTTGGCCGTGCTGCTGTGCTGGGCTGTGCGCGGCGACAAGATTGCCGCGGCCCTTTCGGCGGGCGACAAGGCAAAGAGTTCGGTCGTCGAGATCGGCAAAATCCTGATTGCCGATTGGATTGTGCCGTTCGAGGCGATGGCGGTTCTATTGACGGCGGCGTTGATCGGCGCCGTGGTCATCGCGCTGGAAGAGATCAGGCGACGGCCATGAGCATTCCGCTCGGACATTATCTGATTTTGTCGGGCATTCTGTTCGCGATCGGGCTGTGCGGCGCGCTGACGCGCAAGAACGCGATCATCGTGCTGATTGCGATCGAAGTGATGTTCAACGCCGGCATCCTGAACCTGATTGCGTTCTGGCACTACAAGCAGTTTGCGGTGCTGACGGCACAGATGTTTGCGATCTTCGCCATCTCGATCGCGGCAGCGGAATCGGCGGTGGGGCTGGCGCTCGTGATCGCGATTTATCGGCACTACCGGTCGGTGGACGTGGAGGAGATGAAGAGTTTGAAAGGATGAAACGGCTCAACGCTCAACGCTCAACG
>JBEKFI010000075.1:0-15574 GCA_050013395.1 Verrucomicrobiia bacterium
ATTGTCTTGCTCTCGGTGGTCATGCTCGCGCTTGAAAGCTATTACCGGTTCTGGTGCGATACAACGGACTCTTTTGAGCTCACCAGAGTCTCTCAGCGCTGGTCTCAGCGTCACTATCACATGAATCAGTCGGAGGCTCGCGATAGTATAGAAGTGTACCCCCTTCAGCGGACCCCCGGGAAACGCAGGATCAGCTTTCTCGGGGATTCTTTTACCGAAGGTTATGGGATTGCCGATGTTGAAGACCGCTTTGCCAACCGTGTCAGAAAACGGGAAAAGGCTTGGGAGGTCCATGTTATGGCGTCCAATGGGTTTGATACTGACGATGAGCTGATGCTGGTTCAGACATTGGTAGAACAGAAATACCAATTCGACGAAGCTGTTCTTGTATATTGTTTGAATGATATCGCCGACATTGATCCTGAGTGGCAAGCCGTTTGGAGTAGGATCTCCGCAACCAAAGATCCGGGATTTCTTTTCACGCACAGTTTTTGTTTCAACACCTACTATTACCGTCTGAAGGGGCGATTTGACCCGGATGTCTCCAACTACTACCACTTTGTACGCAAGGCCTACGATGGGCCCTTGTGGGACGAACAGAAACAACGCTTGAAAACACTCCGTAATCTGATAAGAGCCGACGGAGGAAACTTTCTGGTTGTGACTTTTCCTTTCGTTCACGAGCTTGGTCCTCACTACCAATATGGTCCCGTCCATGAGAAATTGGGTGCATTCTGGCGGGAGATAGGAGTTCCGCATCTTGACTTGCTGAGCGTATACGAACCTCATCAGGGCAAGAGGCTCACCGTGAATTCTCACGATGCCCACCCAAGTGTGTATGCACACGCTTTGGCGGCTGATGCGATTGTGAAGTTTCTAGAAAAGAACATCAGGATAGATGGCCAACCCAAGGGGGGAATTCCAAAACAGACGCAAAGAAATAAGAGCCGTGGGACGATGGGCGCCAAACTTTCCGAATATCACACCGGCTACCGTGCCTTTTCCAGAGAAGTGCTGGAGCGGTTGCCGTTGGAGAACAACTCGGACGACTTCGTTTTTGACAATCAGATATTGGCTCAGATCCTTTGGTGCGGCTACACCGTGGCGGAAGTCAGTTGCCCGGCCATGTATTTTCCGGAAGCTTCTTCAATCAACCTGCCGCGCAGCATCAAGTACGGCCTCGGTTGTCTGGTCACCGCGATGACATTTCGCCTGGCGAAAATGAGGATTGTCTCCTCAGCGTTATTTCCTCGAGATGACTAACACCTTCCAGTGGCGGCGAAGCGTACTCATCTGCCTGTGTCTGGCGGTGGTCACCGCCGCTGTTTACTGGCCGGTCCGCCACTTTGAGTTTACAAACTATGACTATGATCTGGTCGAGCGCATCCGTGGCGCGTGGGCCGGGTGGTGTAGCAAGAGGATGGCGTGCTCGCGGTGGCAACCGCAGATGGCCGAGAACTCGTTGAGGATCTTGGTCTGAAGCTGCCGCCCACATGCTGATAGCGAGCGCAGATGGCGTGCAGATATTCGCGTTTGGAATTCATGCCCATAATCTTGGCCACACTCCCTCGGGGAGCTCATCTATGAGCCAACGCTCTTTTCCCCCTCCCCGGTTACTCATGATTTGAGTCAATTCGTGAAGGTCGCGGAAAGGATTGTGAACTGGATTTATTGGGGATGGCCTGCTAGGGTTTTTTTATGGTGGGATTGGGCGTAACGGTGAACGCACGGAGCACGCGAGACAAGCCGTGCCTTGCAGCGCCCCTGTGGGCAACCATCGTCGCGGCCAGCGTGATCGCTGTCGCGGCACTGGCCGCGTACCATAACAGCTTTTCTGTCCCGTTTCTCTTCGATGACCCTGGGTGGATTCAAGAGAATCCGCGCATTCGGCATGCGTCGCTGTTCAAGGTGCTGGGTGGCACGTCACGGCCGGTTGTGCAATTGTCGCTCGCGTTGAATTGTGCGGTCAGCGGTCTAGACGCGCGCGGTTATCACGCCTTTAATCTCATCGTTCACGTGCTCGCGGCTTGGACACTGTATGGGATCGTGCGCCGCACGCTGGCGGGGGAACGTCTGCGCTCCCGGTACGGTCAAACGGCAGCACGGCTGGCGTTTGCCGTGGCGTTGCTCTGGCTGTTGCACCCGCTGCAAACGCAGAGCGTGACGTACATCATCCAGCGCGCTGAGTCGATGATGGGGTTGTTCTATCTGCTGACGCTTTACTGCGTGATTCGCGGCGCGGAGGTGGCTAACGGGCGCCTGTGGTACGGGGCAGCGGTGATCGCCTGTGCATTGGGGATGGGGAGCAAGCCGGTGATGGCTACGGCGCTTGTGATTGTCTTACTGT
This sequence comes from Verrucomicrobiia bacterium, assembly GCA_050013395.1. Lineage (GTDB taxonomy): Bacteria > Verrucomicrobiota > Verrucomicrobiia > Palsa-1439 > Palsa-1439 > JBEKZD01. Next base: position 2,348 of record JBEKFI010000075.1, read on the forward strand.
ACGACCGCGCGTTTCTGACAGGTTCGTTTCGCGAGGCTTTGCGGCGACGGGTGTGGCTCTACAGTGGCCTGGCCGCCACATGGTTGTTATTGCCGGTGTTGCTGGAGAACGGCAGTGCAGAATGGAAGACAAGCGCGGGTTTCGCCTATCAACCTATCCGGCCCATGGAATATGCTCTGACGCAGCCAGGCGTCATTGTTCACTATCTGCGGCTGTCGGTCTGGCCGCACCCACTTTGTTTCGACTACGCCTGGCCAATCGCGAGGACACCGGTAAGCGTCGTGCCGCCGGCCGCTCTGATTGTGATCCTGCTGTTCACAACGGTTTGGCTCTGGAAGAGGATGCCCCCGCTCGGGTTTCTGGGCATGTGGTTTTTTCTGATCCTCGCGCCGAGTTCAAGCGTGATCCCAATTGCTGACGTGGCGCTCGAACACCGCATGTACCTGCCGCTGGCGGCAGTGGTGGCGCTGGGGGTGATGGGGATTCATGCTTTGGTCGGGCAGTCCCGCCACGGCCGGATGGCCGTGTGCTTGGCGCTGGCGATGGGGCTTGGATTTCTTAGTTCGCGGCGCAACGAGGATTACCGCAGCGAACTGGCGATCTGGATGGACACGGTCGCGAAGCGTCCCGGCAATCGGCGAGCGCACAACAACTTGGGACTTGCTTTGGTCAATCAGGGCAGGTTTGCGGAGGCGATCGCGGAATATACGGTCGCGCTACGGATTGATCCCGACGACGCGGAGGTCCACAACAACTTGGGATTTGTGCTAGCGGGTTTGGGAAAGACTGCCGAGGCGATCGCCGAGTATCAAACGGCGTTGCGGATTCAACCCAACCTTGCACCAGCGCACAACAACTTGGGACTCGTGCTGGCGGGTCAGGGAAAGACTGCCGAGGCGATTGCTGAGTATCAGGCGGCGCTGCGGATCAAACCCGACCTCGCGCCGACGCACAACAACTTGGGGATTACTCTGGCTCACCAGGGGAAACTTGAAGAGGCGGTCGCGGAGTATCGGGCGGCGTTGCAGATCAAGCCCGATTACGTCGAGGCTCACTGCAACTTGGCCAGTATTTTAGCCGCTCAAGGCAAGCTCACAGAGGCGGTCGCTGAGTACCAAGCAGCGTTGCGGATCGATCCCCACAACGCGGAGGCCCGCCACAACTTGGGAAATATTTTGGTTGATCAGGGGAAACTCGAAGAGGCGGTCGTTGAGTATCGGGCGGCGCTACGGATCAAACCCGACGACGCGGCGACGCACAACAACCTGGGGCTTGCTTTGGCGCGTCGGGGCGAGGTCGAAGAGGCGATCGCCGAGTATCGAACCGCGTTGCAGATCAAGCCGGACTACGCGGAGGCTCACTACAACTTGGGGCTGGCGTTAGCAGAACTGGGGAAGACTGCGGAGGCAATCGCGGAATATCAAGCGGCATTGCGGATCAAACCCGACAACGCAGCGGCGCACAACAACTTGGGAAACATTCTGGCTCGCCAAGGCAAGCTCGCGGAGGCGGTTGCTGAGTACCAAGCGGCGCTGCGGATCCGGCCCACCAATGTCGAGGCGCATTACAACATGGGAAACGCCCTGGCCAGTCAGGGCAGGGTTGCGGAGGCCATGGCCGAGTATCGGGAAACGCTACGGCTAAAACCCGATTGGCCGCCTGCCCTCGGCAAGCTGGCTTGGATTCTCGCCACTGATGGGAACGCGAGTTTTCGCAACGCTGGCGAGGCGGTGCAGTTGGCGGAGCGGCTGTGTGCGTTCACCGGCTACCAGCAAGCTGAGGCCATGGATGTGCTGGCCGCCGCCTGCGCCGAGGCTGGTCGGTTTAACGATGCGGTCCGCGTTGCTGAAAAAGCTGTTGAATTGTCGAATGCTGCCGGGCAGCAAGAACTCGCCCGGCAGATCCAAGAACGGCTACAGTTGTACCTAGCGGGGCGCCCATACCGCACAGGCGCGGTGCCTGCGCCGTCGAGCCGGTAGGGGGTGTCGGATCGCCTCAGTTGAGTACGGCCCGATGGGAGCAAGACGAAGAGCCGAGGCAAACTGACGGCGACACCGGTCATCAGATGAAACGGTTTTGGAGAGCTTCGGCCTTGCGTGCCGTTCTAATCGTGTTGTTGACGGTGGTGGCGTACATCCCGGCGATTCGCGGCGGGTTCATCTGGGACGATCATTACAACATCGCCAATAACCAGTTGCTCCGAACTTGGGCGGGCCTGAAAAAGACGTGGACGGACACGCAGGCATCACTGCAATATTATCCACTGAGTTATACCGGTTTTTGGGTCGAGTACAATCTGTGGGGAACGAACCCGTTTGGCTATCACGTTGTCAACGTGCTCTTGCATGCCCTGAACGCTGTCTTGATTGGGCTTGTGCTCTCGCGTATGGAAGTGCCAGGCGCCTGGCTGGCGGCACTGCTGTTTGCCGTGCATCCCGTGCATGTGGAATCGGTGACTTGGGTTACCGAGTTGAAGAACGTGCTTTCGGGATTCTTTTTCCTGAGCGCGTTGCTGGCATTTCTTCGGTTTCACCAGCGGGCCGAACATCGGTGGTGGTTCTACGCTTTTTCCCTGCTGCTGTTTGTGTGCGCGCTGTTGAGCAAGACCTCGACGGTGGCGCTGCCCCTCGCCATAGCGCTGGTGCTGTGGTGGAAGCTGGAGCGCGTGAAGGGGCGCGACCTGTTGCCCGTGCTCCCCTTTGTCGTCGTGGGCGCTGCCTTGGCGCTGCTGACGGTGGGGCTGGAAAAACACCATGTGGGCGCGGAAGGCTCTGAGTGGCAGCTTTCGCTCGTGGAACGCTGCTTGGTGGCGGGCCGTGTGGTATGGTTTGCGGCCGGGAAGCTCCTCTGGCCGCACCCGCTGATGTTTATTTACCCGCGCTGGCGAGTCGATGCAACAGTCTGGTGGCAATACTTTTTTCCCGCGGCGACAGTTGGTGTCCTGTTGACTCTATGGTTGTTGCGCGAGCGGGTGGGCAAGGGGCCGCTGGCGGCGACGCTGTTTTTTGTGGGCACCACCGCGCCCGTACCTGCCGCCTTCAATTTGTATTTCACGCGGTATTCCTACATGGCGGATCACTTCTACTATTTGGCCGGCATGGGGTTCATGGCCTTGGCGAGTGCGGTGCTGTGCAAGCTGCTGCCCATTAGGAAACTGCTGCTAGCAGCCGCGCTGCCGATTGTGACGGCGTTCTTCGCGCTGAGTTGGCAGCACTGCAAAGCATTCAAGGAGGAAGAATCACTCTGGCGCGACACGCTGGCAAAGAATCCAAACGCTTGGATGGCGCACAACAACTTGGGACTCGTGCTGGCGAGTCAGGGTAAGACTGCCGAGGCGATTGCCGAGTACAGAGCGTCGTTAGAGATCGACCCCGACAATGTGGAGGCCCATTACAACTTGGGCAATGCTCTAGCCAGTCAGGGCAAGGTTGCGGAGGCGATTGCCGAGTACAGAGCGTCGTTAGAGATCAACCCCGACAATGTGGAGGCCTACAACAACTTGGGACTCGTGCTGGCGGGTCAGGGAAAGACTGCCGAGGCGATTGCTGAGTATCAGGCGGCGCTGCGGATCAAACCTGACCTCGCGCCGACGCACAACAACTTGGCCAATACTCTGGTTCGCCAGGGAAGGTTGCCAGAGGCGGTCGCTGAGTATCGGGCGGCGCTGCGGATCAAACCCGACGACGCGGCGACGCACAACAACCTGGGGCTTGCTTTGGCGCGTCGGGGAGAGGTCGAAGAGGCGATCGCCGAGTATCGAACCGCGTTGCAGATCAAGCCGGACTACGCGGAGGCTCACTACAACTTGGGGCTGGCGTTAGCAGAACAGGGGAAGACTGCGGAGGCCACGACCGAGTATCGGGAGACGTTGCGGCTAAGACCTGATTGGCCGCCCGCTTTGGGTGGGTTGGCTTGGATCCTGGCGACCAGCAGTAACGAGAGCGTTCGCAACGGTGGGGAAGCTGTCCAATTGGCAGAGCGGCTGTGTGCGTTCACCGGCTACCAACAAGCGGACGCCATGATGGTGTTGGCGGCCGCTTATGCCGAAGGAGGCCGATTCGGCGATGCGGTGCAGGTGGCTCAAAAGGCGCTAGAGTTGGCGAGGACCAACGGGCAACAAGAACTGGCGGCGCAGGCTCAATGGCAACTGAAGTTGTATCAAGACGGACATCCATTCCGTGAAAGGTCGGCGGCTCCGCCGCCGCCATGATCGGGGTTCGCAACAACCCTGAGGCGGCTCTGTCCGAAGGGCGAGCAGGCCATCCTTTCCTACTTAGGTCGAGGCGCTGGTCACGGGTGCGATTAAAAATGACGGCCATTCAGCGCAGAGTGCCCCCTCACCTTAATCCTCTCCCCCAAACGACGGGGGAGAGGAGAATCCCCTCTCCCTTGTCGTGTAAGGGAGAGGGTCAGGGTGAGGGTTGGTCGTTCGGTTGCCCGCCGCTTTTAATCGCGCTCACGGACGGCTTGCTGTTTGACGGTGGGGCTGGTTTAATCAGTGGCAGGGGGTGGATATTCCGTTTGCGTGCGTCGCGGTGCCGCGCGAACTGACCGGGAGTCATGGAAGAGTTATGTCGGGTTGATGCCGATTTTGGCGATGCGATGAGAGGGTCTTTGCAATCCCTGAGCTTGGGCGCCGTTATGATCCTGTTGTTGACGGCGGTGGCGCACATCCCGGCGATGCGCGGCTGGTTCATCTGGGATGATGACGCCTACGTGACGGAGAATCGGTTGCTGACCGCGCCCGATGGACTGAAGCGCATCTGGTTTTCGGCTCACCATGAATCGCAATATTTCCCGCTTGTCTTTACGACATTGCGGTTCGAGCGGATGTTGTGGGGTTTGAATCCGATCGGCTATCACGCGGTCAACGTGCTGCTGCACGGCATGAACGCTTTGCTTGTCTGGGCAGTGCTGAGGCGGCTGGCGCTGCCCGGCGCGTGGTTGGCCACTGCGATCTGGGCCGTGCATCCGGTCAGCGTCGAGTCAGCAGCGTGGATTACCGAGTTGAAAAACACGCAGTCCACGCTCTTCTACTTGCTGGCGCTGCTGGCGTGGATGAAGTTTACGAACAGCAAGACCGTGCATCCTTGGCGATTCTACGCGCTGGCCGGTCAAGGCAAGCTCGCAGAGGCGACCGCAGAGTATCAAGCGGCGCTGCGGATCAGACCCGATCTTGCAGGGGCCAATCAGAACTTGGGCAACGTCCTGGCCAGTCAGGGCAGGATGGCGGAGGCCATGGCCGAGTATCGGGAGACGCTACGGCTGAGACCTGATTGGCCGCCCGCTTTGGGCGGGTTGGCTTGGATCCTGGCCACCAGCAGTAACGAGAGCGTTCGCAACGGTGGGGAAGCTGTCCAGTTGGCGGAGCGGCTGTGCGCGGTCAACAGCTGCCAGGAAGCCGAGGCCTTGGATGTGCTTGCCGCGGCCTACGCCGAGGCGGGTCGGTTTGACGATGCGGTTCGAGTGGCGCAACGGGCTGTCGAAGCGGCAACTGCGGCGGGGCCGGGCGATCTGGCGGGACAGATTCAGGAACGGCTGAAGTTGTATCGGGCTAGCCGCCCTTACCGCGCGGGGCCAGCGCAGTCGCCATGATGAAAGAATCTTGGAAATCGGTGGGGTTGGGTGGCGCTCTGATCGTGTTGCTGACGCTGGTCGCGTATATCCCGGCGATGCACGGCGGATTTGTCTGGGATGATGGCCTCCTAATTTCCGAGAACCGGATGGTCAGAGCTAGCGACGGACTCTTTCGGTTCTGGTTTACGACGGAAGCTCCGGATTACTATCCGCTGGCATGGAGTTTGTGGTGGCTGGAGTGGCGGTTATGGGGCGACAGTACGACAGGCTACCATGTGGTCAACGTGTTGTTGCATGCCGTCAACGCCATCCTAGTGTGGATCATCCTGCAACGCCTCAAGATTCCGGGAGCCTGGTTGGCGGGACTCGTGTTTGCCGTTCACCCGGTGAACGTTGCCACCGTGGCCTGGATCAGCGAGCAGAAGAACACGCTCTCGATGCTCTTCTATGCGGTGGCGATCCTGCTGTATTTGAGATTCGACGAAGAGGGCCGCTGGCGCTGGTACGGTTTGTCGCTGGCGGCGTTTCTGCTGGCCCTGTTCAGCAAGAGTGCGGTGCTCATGCTGCCCGTTGTGCTGCTGGGGTGCGTTTGGTGGACGCGGGGCAAGGTGCGGTGGAAGGACTTTCTATGCAGCGGACCGTTCTTTGTCCTCTCCCTGGTCATGGGATTAGTGACCATTTGGTTTCAGTACCATCAGGTCTTGGGAGGATACACAATCCGAGCAGCTAGTTTCCCTTCTCGTCTAGCCGCCGCTGGTTGGGTGCCGTGGTTTTACCTGTACAAGGCACTCCTGCCGTTGAACCTGACCGTGATTTATCCAAAGTGGGAGATCGATGCTTCCCGCTGGTTTTCCTATCTGCCAGGAATCATCCTCGTGGGCTGCCTCATTGTTTTCCGGTGGAGGTACAAAACTTGGGGACGACCATTATTATTCGGGCTGGGGTATTTTGTGGTGATGCTTTTCCCGGTGTTGGGATTCTTCGATCAAGGCTTTTATCAGTTTTCGTTGGTAGCCGATCACTGGCAATACTACTCAATCGTCGGAGCCATCGCCTTGTCAGTCGCCGCCGGGGAGAGGATTTGCCGCCGAATAGGCGAACAGCGTCGGTGTTTGGGAACGGTGGCTGGCGTGGCTGTGCTGATGGTGCTGGCCGTGGCCACGTGGAGACGGGGCCGTGTTTATGCAGACGAAGAAACACTCTGGCGAGACAACGTGGCAAAGAATCCGAATGCTTGGCTGGCGCACCACAACCTGGGGATCGCCTTGGGGCAAGCGGGCAGGATCCAGGAGGCGATTGGGCATTGGGAGCAAGCGTTGCGGATCAAGCCCGATTACGCAAGGACGCACTACAACTTGGGGATCGCCTTGGGGCAAGTGGGTAAGCTTGCAGATGCAATCGTGCATTATGAGCAGGCGTTGCGGATCAAGCCCGATTTCGCCGAGGCGCACAACAGCCTTGGGGCCGCCTTGTGGCAGGCTGGCAGGATCCAAGAGGCGATTGGGCATTATGAGCAGGCGTTGCGGATCAAGCCCGATTTCGCCGAGGCGCACGACAACCTGGGGGCTGCCTTGGGGCAAGCGGGTAGGATCCAGGAGGCGATCGGGCACTACGAGGAGGCGCTGGTGATCAAGCCCGATTACGCTGAAGCGCACAACAACTTGGGGGCTGCCTTGGGGCAAGCGGGCAAGCTCGAAGATGCAATCGGGCATTATCAGCAGGCGCTACGGATCAAACCCGGTTTTGCAGAGGCCCATTACAACATGGGCAACGCTCTGGCCGGTCAGGGCAGGATTTCGGAGGCCATGGCCGAGTATCGGGAGACGCTACGGCTAAAACCCGATTGGCCGCCCGCCCTCGGCAAGCTGGCTTGGATTCTCGCCACTGATGGGAACGCGAGTTTTCGCAACGGCGGCGAAGCGGTGCAGTTGGCAGAGCGGCTGTGTGTGGTCACCGACTACCAACAAGCGGACGCCATGATGGTGTTGGCGGCCGCTTATGCCGAAGGAGGCCGATTCGGCGATGCGGTGCAGGTGGCTCAAAAGGCGCTGGAGTTGGCGAGGACCAACGGGCAACAAGAACTGGCGGCGCAGGCTCAAGGGCAACTGAAGTTGTATCAAGACGGACATCCATTCCGTGAAAGGTCGGCGGCTCCGCCGCCGCCATGATCGAGGTTCGCAACAACCCTGAGGCGGCTCTGTCCGAAGGGCGAGCAAGACCATCCTTTTTCCCATTAGGTTGAGGCGCTGGTCACGGGTGCGATTAAAAATGACGGTCATTCAGCGCAGAGTGCCCCTCACCTTAATCCTCTCCCCCAAACGACGGGGGAGGAGGAGAATCCCCTCTCCCTTGTCGTGTAAGGGAGAGGGTCAGGGTGAGGGTTGGTGGTTCGGTTGCCCGCCACTTTTAATCACACCCACGGACGGCTTGCTGTTTGACGGTGGGGCTGGTTTAATCAGGGTCGCGGATCGTGGATGTTCCGTTTGGCGTGCGTCGTGGTGCGATGCGAACTGACCGGGAGTCATGGAAGAGTTACGTCGGGTTGATACCGATTTTGGCGATGCGATGAGAAGATCCAGGCAATCCTTGAGCCTGGGTGTTGTTCTGATCGTGTTGCTGACGGTGGTGGCATACCTCCCGGCAATGCGGGGCGGTTTCATCTGGGACGATGACGCTTACGTCACGGGAAACCAGACGCTGCGGAGCGCGCAGGGGCTGCACCAGATTTGGCTGAATCCCAAGAGGATGGCTCAATATTACCCACTGACGTTTACGGTTTTCTGGGTCGAGTATCAACTCTGGGGATTGAACCCGTTCGGTTTCCATCTCGTCAATGTCTTGCTTCAAGCCGTCAACGCGATTTTGTTGTGGCGGCTTTTGTCGGGGCTACGCGTGCCGGGCGCGTGGTGGGCAGCGGCCATCTTTGCGCTGCATCCGGTGACGGTGGAGTCGGTAGCGTGGATCACCGAGCGCAAAAATGTCCTGTCGTGCCTGTTCTATTTGCTGGCGCTGCTGGCGTATCTTCGGTTTCGACGGTTGACGGGTGAGGGAGCGGCCCGCGCGTGGCACTGGCGGTTTTATCCGCTGGTGCTCGTGCTGTTTCTGTGCGCCTTATTGAGCAAGACAGTGACCTGTTCGTTACCGGCGGTGCTCGTGCTGTTGGTGTGGTGGAAGACGGGCCGGGTTGAAAAGCGGGATGCTCTGGCGTTGCTGCCACTGTTTGTCCTGGGAGCCGCACTGGGGTTGATGACAGCCTGGACGGAGAAACATCGTGTGGGCGCCAGCGGAGCAGAATGGGCGTTGTCGTTTGTCGAGCGTTGTCTGCTGGCAGGGCGGGTGTTGTGGTTTTATGCGGGCAAGCTGTTTTGGCCACGCGAACTTACATTCATTTACCCGCGCTGGGAGATCGATGCGGGTGCGGGCTGGCAGTATTTATTCCCCTTGGCTGCCCTGGTTGTCCTCATCGCGTTGTGGTTGCTGCGGTCGCGGATCGGAAAGGGGCCGCTGGTGGCCGTGCTGTGCTTTGCGGGGACTCTGGTGCCCGCACTGGGGTTTTTTGATGTCTATCCGTTCCGCTTCTCTTTCGTTGCGGACCATTTTCAGTACCTTGCCTGCATCGGGTTGATCACCCTGGCGGTCGGGGCGGGCACCGCGATTTCCCAACGAGCCGGTCGATGGGGGCGCGATCTCGGAGCGCTCGCCGCTGCAGCCGTGCTGCTGCTGCTGGGGGTGTCCACATGGAGGCAAGCACACATTTATAAGGACCTTGAAACGCTCTGGCGCGACACCTTGAAAAAGAATCCGAGCGCTTGGATCGCACATAACAATCTGGGGGTCATGTTACAGAAGGCCAATGTGTCGGAGGCAAAGGAGCACTACGAGCAGGCGCTGCGGCTCAAGCCGGACTACGCCGAGGGCCATAACAATCTCGGGAACGCTCTTCTGGACTTGGGTAAAGTGACGGAAGCGCTGGGGTGCTTCGAGCAAGCGCTGCGTCTCCAGCCCGATTATATCGACGCGTACAACAACCTGGGGAATGCCCTGCTCCGATTGGGCAGGGTGACGGAAGCGCTGGGGTGCTTCGAGCAAGCGCTGCGCCTCAATCCCGATCACGCCGAGACGCACAACAACTTGGGCAACGCCCTGCTCCGATTGGGCAAGATCACGGAAGCGCTGGAGCACTACGAACAGGCGTTGCGGCTCAAGCCCGATTTCGCCGAGGCGCACAACAACCTGGGAGCCGTCTTGTGGCAAGTGGGCAGGGGGGACGAGGCGATCGGACACTTCGAGCAAGCCTTGCGGATCAAACCAGATTACGTTGAGGCACACAACAACCTGGGAACTCCCCTGATGCGACTGGGCAAGGTGACGGAAGCGCTGGGACACTACGAGCAGGCACTACGGATCAGGCCCGATCACCCCGAGGCACACAACAACCTGGGAAGTGCCCTCATGCAACTGGGCAGGGGGGACGAGGCGATCGGGCATTATGAGCAAGCGTTGCGGAGCAACCCGGAGTACGCCGAGGCGCACAACAATCTGGGAGCCGTCTTGTGGCAAGTGGGCAGGGTGCAAGAGGCGATCGGACACTACGAGCAAGCCTTGCGGATCAAACCCGATTACGCGGAGGCACACAACAACTTCGGGGGCGCCTTAGCGCAACTGGGACGGGTCCAGGAGGCGATCGGGCATTATGAACAAGCGTTGCGGAGCAAGCCGGATTACGCCGAGGCGCACTACAATCTGGGAGTCGCCTTGGAGCAAGCCGGCAAGATCGAGGATGCCACTGAACATTATCAGCAAGCGTTGCAGATCAAACCCGATTTCGCCGAGGCACACAACAACTTCGGGGGCGCCTTGATACGACTGGGCAGACTGCAGGAGGCGATTGGGCATTGGGAGCAAGCGCTGCGGCTCAAGCCCGATTACGCCGAGGCGCACTACAATTTGGGAGTCGCCTTGGAGCAAGCGGGCAGGCCCGAGGATGCCATCGGACATTATGAGCAGGCACTGCGGATCGAGCCCGATTTCGCCGAGGCGCAGAACAATCTGGCGCGGTTACGGGCCGTTCAGTGAATGGCTATCCATTCGAGGATTCATGCCGAACCACGTGATGATTCAGCGCCGGAAACCTGAAGATCAAATAAGACGATGAACGACGCGTGGAGATCATTCGCCGCTGGCGCTGTTCTGATCGTGTTGCTGACGGTGGTGGCGTATGTTCCGGCGATGCGGGGCGGGTTCATCTGGGACGATGACGCTTACGTCACGGGAAACCAGACGCTGCGGAGCGCGCAGGGGCTGCACCAGATTTGGCTGAATCCCAAGAAGACGGTTCAATATTACCCACTGACGTTTACGGTTTTCTGGATCGAGTATCAACTTTGGGGATTGAACCCGTTCGGCTTCCATCTCGTCAATGTCTTGCTTCAAGCCGCCAATGCGATTTTGTTGTGGCGGCTTTTGTCGGGGCTACGCGCGCCGGGCGCGTGGTGGGCAGCGGCCATCTTTGCGCTACATCCGGTCCATGTGATGTCCGTAGCGTGGATCACTGAACTCAAGAATGTGTTGTCAGGCTTCTTTTATCTGGCTGCGCTTCTGGCATACGTCCGGTTCTGCGGCTTGGACGGTCACGGCGGGATGCAGCAACCGCGTCTAAAACGGTTCTACGGACTGGCACTGGCGTTGTATGCTTGCGCGCTGCTGAGCAAGACATCTACAAGCATTTTCCCCGTAGCGATTTTGCTGATACTGTGGTGGAAACAAGGATACGTCCGGTGGAAGGAACTAGCAGCGGCCATGCCTTTTGTCGTCATGGGAATTCTGCTCGGTACCTTCACCCTTTGGCTCGAGAAATACGAGAAAGGGGCATCGAGCGATCAATTCATGTTGCCGTTTCTCCCCCGCGTCCTGTTGGCTGGCCGTTCCTTTTGGTTTTGCCTGGGCAGGCTACTGTGGCCGGCGGAGCTGACGTTTATTTATCCGCGTTGGCACATCGATCCGACGGTCATGTGGTCGTATCTGTACCCGTTGGGCGCGACGGCGCTGTTGGCGGCTTTATGGTGGGCGCGACGGCGGCTCGGGCGGGCTCCGCTGGCGGGTATGATCTATTTCGCGTTGGCGTTTCCCATGTTGGTGATAATCCAGATGCTTTTCATGATGCAATACTCATTTGTTTCTGATCACTGGCAATACTTGGGCAGCATGGGTGTTATTCCGCTTGGTGTGGGTGCAACAGTTACGGTACTCAACCGGTCGAAGCCCGGTCTCAGGAAGCTCGGATTCGGGATCGGCACAATTGTTCTTGCGGGGCTTGGACTCCTGACTTCGCGGCAGGGACACATCTACCGGGATACCGAAACACTCTGGCGCGACACGCTGGCAAAGAATCCAAACGCTTGGATGGCGCACAACAACCTGGGACTCGTGCTGGCGAGTCAGGGTAAGACTGCCGAGGCGATTGCCGAGTACAGAGCGTCGTTAGAGATCAACCCCGACAATGTGGAGGCCTACAACGACTTGGGAGTTGCGCTGGCCGGTCAGGGCAAGCTTGCGGAGGCGATGGCGGAGTATCGGGCAGCATTGCGGATCAATCCCGACGACACGGCGGCGCACAACAACCTGGGAAACATCCTGGCTCGGCAAGGCCGGCTCGACCAGGCGGTCGCTGAGTATCAAGCGGCGTTGCGGATCAAACCTGAGTTCGTGCAGGCCCGCCACAACTTGGGGCGGGCGTTAGCCGATTTGGGGAAGCTTCCGGAGGCGATGGCGGAGTATCGGGCGGCGCTGCGGATCAATCCCGACGACACGGCGGCGCACAACAACCTGGGAAATATTCTGGCCCGGCAAGGCCGGCTCGACAAGGCGGCGGTCGACTATCAAGCCGTGCTGCGGATCCGGCCCGACAATGTCGAGGCGCATTACAACCTGGGCAATGTCCTGGCCAGTCAGGGCAGGGTTGCGGAGGCCATGGCCCAGTATCGGGAGACGTTGCGGCTGAGACCTGATTGGCCGCCCGCTCTCAGCAAGCTGGCTTGGATTCTTGCCACTGATGGGAACACGAGCGTTCGCAGCGCTGGCGAGGCGGTGCAGTTGGCGGAGCGGCTTTGTGCGGTCACGGGTTCCCAGCAGGCGGATGCCCTGGACGTGTTGGCCGCCGCCTACGCCGAAGCGGGTCGATTCAGCGACGCCATCCGGGTTGCCCAACAAGCAGTCGAGTTGGCAAGGGCTGCCGGGCAGCAAGAACTGGCCCGGCAGCTTCAAGAACGGCTCCAGTTGTATCAGGCTGGCCGCCCGTTCCGTGAAAAGTCGCCGCCGCCATCATGATCGAGGTCCACCAACAACCCCCGAACTTCGCCGCGCGCCAGAGCGCGGCTTCGACGCGGCGGCGGCTATCCCGTCCAAAGGAGGGGAATCGGACGGTATCGGTACGCCCTCCCACGGAGGGTGGCCGCAGCCGCTGTCGTGTGCGGACGCGGACGGGGTGGGTCCGTCGCGGATACGTGAGCGGGTTTATGAAACGGGGCACTAACCCGGATTATTCACGATGCGCTTGAAAGCTCGACAGTCTGTCACAGCTCGAACCCTCACCCAGGCCCTCTCCCTTGGAAAGGGAGAGGGGAAATCTCCTCGCCCCGCGTGCGGGGAGAG
>JBEKFI010000076.1:0-21175 GCA_050013395.1 Verrucomicrobiia bacterium
TACGGAATCCACACGACTCATTTGACCCGCGCCGATGCCCAGCGTTCGACTCCCGCTGGCGTCCGCACGTGCGAAGACGATGGCGTTGGATTTGACGTGCTTGACCACGCGCCAGGCAAACAGGAGCGCGTGCCGTTCCTCCTTCGTCGGCGCTCGTTTGGTAACGACCTTGAGGTCATCCGCCGAAACCAATCGCACGTCCCGCTCCTGCACGAGGACGCCACCCGCGACGCTGCGGATCTCGTAGGAGAGCCATTCTTGCCCCGATCCGGTAGCGCCCGGAAGGGCGCTCGTACGGATCAGCCGCAGATTTTTCTTCTTCTGCAAAACGGTTAATGCTTCCGTCTCGAAACCGGGTGCGACGATGACCTCGCTAAAAATCTCGGCAATCGCCTGCGCAATCGCTGCATCCAGCGGGCGATTGACGGCGATAATCCCGCCGAAGGGCGCCTGCTTGTCCGTCTCGTAGGCCAATCGCCATGCTTCGGCCAGCGTCGGCGCGCTGCCGACACCGCACGGATTGGTGTGCTTGATGATCGCGACCGTCGGCTCTTCAAATTCAGCAACGAGACCGGAGGCGGCTGTGAGGTCGAGAATGTTGTTGTAACTCAGTTCCTTGCCGTGCAACTGGTGGAAGCGTGACGAGAAATCGCCGTACAGCGCCGCCTGCTGATGAGGATTCTCGCCGTAACGCAGGTCTTGCGCTTTCTTGAGTGAGAGGTTCAGCGTGGCCGGGAATTCAGCTTCGTTTCGTTCCACGCTCCTCGCTCCACGCTCTTCGGTCGCTTCGCCTTTGGCTTTCGCGCGTTCACTGCCGAGATACTGGGCAATCGCTGCATCGTATCGGGCGGTGGTCTCGAAGACTTTCACGGCCAGTTTCCAGCGAAACATCTCGCAAGTGTTGCCATCGTGTTCCCTGATGTCGTCGAGCACCGCGAGGTAATCGGCGGGATCGACGATCACCGTGACGCTGGCGCGGTTCTTGGCCGCGCTACGGAGCATGCTCGGCCCGCCGATGTCGATGTTCTCGATGGCTTCGTGCAGTGAAACGTTGGGTTTTGCGACGGTCTTCTCGAATGGATAAAGGTTCACGACCACAAGGTCGATCGGCTGGATGCCGTGCTCGCTAGCTTGGCGCTCGTGCTCGGGATTGCCACGCAGGTAAAGCAACCCGCCGTGCACTTTCGGGTGCAAAGTCTTCACGCGACCGTCGAGCATTTCGGGGAAACCCGTAAACTGGCTGATCTCCACCACGGCAATGCCCGCTTCCTTCAGCGAGCGCGCCGTGCCGCCCGTCGAAATGATCTCCACGCCCATGCCGTGCAATTGGCGGGCGAATTCGACGAGTCCCGTCTTGTCCGAAACACTGATCAGTGCCCGTTGGATCTTGCCCATGACTTGCGCAGCCTAGCGGAGGAACGGACTCTGTTCAATCGAATTTCAACTGGGGCGATTCGGCCCGAAACAGCTTCCAGCCCTGGTCGGTCTTGCGGAAAAACAGGCGAAATCGATCCGAAAACAACCGCGTCTCGCCCGCGCCGCCCTTTGGCTTCGCGACGACCTTCGCCACGAACGCCGCTTGCGCCTTCTGATGATCGGACTCGACCGTGATCGTCTTGTCAGAGAGGTAAATGAACAACCCGTCGTGTTGCTGGCGGAAGGCGTGCACACCTGCCAACAGCGAGGATTTATCGAGACCGGTATCATCGCTGTAATCGTCGGCGATTGCGCCCTCCAGCCGCAACAGATTGCCCTGTTCGACCGCGCGCGTCATGGAATCCAATTGCATGCGAATCCGCGTCTTGTCGCTGACGAACACGCGCTGCCACAGCCACCAAGCTGCCAGCAGCAGCACCACAATCCCAATCAGAATGCGCGTCCACTTCATTTCTTCCACCTCCAATGCCACAACATCCGCGCTTTCACCAACCGCATCGCGACCAAGCCATGCAGCGTGTCATCCAGCGGCACAGTCCGTTCATCGCCGAGGACGAAAACCTTGTCTGTCGGGACTTCGACCGACTCCATCTCCCACATCGGATTCATCGTCGTGTAGGGCTCGTCCAACGGCTGACCGTTGACCGTCACCACGCCGTGTCGGATCGCCAGCGTCTCGCCAGGCAAGCCAACCACGCGCTTGATGAAATACAACGGCGGATCGTCGGCAGTGCGAAACGTGACGATGTCGCCCCGTCTCGGCTGGTATCCGTGCACGCGCGCCATCAGGCAGAAATCCCACGATTTCAGCGTCGGCAGCATGCTGTCGCCCACGACGACGTACGGCGTCACGACGAACCGCATGACAAGAAACAGGACGACGGCCACTGCCGCCAACGCCAACGAAAGTTTTGTTCTCCGTTTCATCGCGGTGGGTAAGTCGTTCCGAGTTGTCCGATCACGACGCGCCCGAGTTCGGCGATAATCGCCGCCGCATCCGGAGCCACGTGCGCCGTGTCATGCCAGACCAATTCCTTTGGCTGGGCGGCTCGCGCAAACACGGCTTCGACTGCTGCCACAGGGAACTCAGGATCGGTGCGGCTCGCAATGAACGTCACCGGCCGCGGTGCGATCCGTCGAATCCACCGTTCGGGCTGATAGGGCAACAACATGATCTTCCCGATCCACCCCGTCATACGCGGCGAGAACGGCGCTTGCCAGCGCCGCGTGTTGGCTGCAATCACTGCCCCCATTTCGCCGCCCCCTTGCACAAGAATCAATCGGCTAACCTTTGCGTCGAGCGCGGCAGCGGGCAGAGCCAGACGAACCATAGCTTACGCCGACCACAACGGGCCGCTGCGGGTCAACGCACGGTTGTTGTGCGAGAAACTCCAGCGCCAGCAGCATCCGCGGCACAGCATCGGCGGCAAGACCGCGCATCGTTTCCATTGCCCGACAAAACCTCGGCAACGTGCTGATGTCAAACTCGCCGCGCCACCCGTAGTCGACCGCCAACATCACCATGTCGTCGCGTTCTTCAACGAGATCGATCACCCGCTTGCCGGTCTCCAATCCAGCCGCGAGCAGCACGCCCGTGAATTTGCCATGCCGATTCGGCACGCGCATCCGGGCATCGGCCACCAAACCGCTCGTCGAGATCAGCTTTAGATCATAAACAGTGGTCTTGGAAGTCGGGACCGAAGCCGTTCGGTCCGACTTGAGGAGTTGGCCTTTACGCTGCAGGAAAACCGCACCGTAATCACGCCTTGAATGCCAGATCCACCATGCCGCACACGCCGCCACCGTAATGACCAGCACAACGAGCAGACGTTTGGGCCAGCGGCGCATCATTCCATGCGGACTTCGGGTTTGCCCTTTCGAATTTCGCCGATCAGGTAGGATTTGACGCCCGCCTCCGCGGCAGTCTTGTGAACAGTGGGCACAAACGCCGGGTCAACGATCAACACCATGCCGATGCCCATGTTGAAAACGCGATAGGCTTCATTGTCAGCCACACCGCCGTTTTCCTGAAGCAGTTTGAAGATCGGCAGCACGTCCCATGACCCGCGGCGAATGACGGCAGTGCAGTTCTTCGGCAACACACGCGGAATGTTGTCGTAAAACCCGCCGCCGGTGATGTGGGCGAGGCCATGCAGGCAATTTCGAATTTCGAATTTCGAATCTCGAATCTTCCGCACGACCGGCCAGTAGCTGCGATGCACCTTGAGCAGTTCTTCGCCGAACGTGCAGCCGAGTTGGCTCGTGTAGTCCTCCAACCGCACCCGCATCCGGACGAACAGGATTTGCCGCGCCAGCGAGTAGCCGTTCGTGTGCAGACCAGTCGAAGCCAGACCGACAATCGCGTCACCAGGCCGGATGCGTGACCCGTTGATGATCCTATCTTTCTCCACAACGCCGACGATGGTGCCGACGAGATCGTATTCGCCCTCGGCGTACATGCCCGGCATCTGCGCCGTCTCGCCGCCGATGAGTGCGCACCCCGCTTGGGTGCACGCTTTCGCGAGGCCGTCGATGATCTGATTGAACACGTGCGCCGCCAGCTTGCCCATCCCGATGTAATCCAGAAAATACAGCGGCTCAGCGCCGAGCACGGCGATGTCGTTAACGCAATGGT
Organism: Verrucomicrobiia bacterium; assembly: GCA_050013395.1. Taxonomy (GTDB): domain Bacteria; phylum Verrucomicrobiota; class Verrucomicrobiia; order Palsa-1439; family Palsa-1439; genus JBEKZD01. Next base: position 4,073 of record JBEKFI010000076.1, read on the forward strand.
TGACGAGGTCCTGGCCGACCGTGTCGTGCTTGTTCATCGCGACGGCGACTTTCAGCTTCGTGCCAACGCCGTCCATACTGCTGACGAGGACAGGCCGCTTGTGTTTCTTGAGGTCGAGCGCGAACAGACCGCCAAATCCGCCGATGGCGCCGAGTACTTCGCGGCGGAGAGTTTTTCGGACTTTCTCCTTGATCCCGCTTTTCAACATGTCCGCCAGATCAATGTTCACGCCCGCCGTGGCGTAGGCACTGCCTGCCCCGAGCGAAGTCCAGGGGTGAGCTGCCTGCTGCGGGTCTTGAGAACTCTTTCGATCATTCACGGCGCGCAGTTTGGGATAACGGCGGAGAAATTGCAAGATGCGGTAGCACCACCGAAGTCCTATCAGGGGGGAATGCTTCCTTACCGGGCGTCGGGTGGTCGTTTAGATTAGCGGGCAAGAACATGAGGAATGAACGGTGAATCCGACTTTGACCAAGAAAATTGTGGATGAACTTCAGCGACTGATCTCCCGCCAGCAAAGCAGGTCTTGGAGTATGCACGCGCGCTGGCCGGCAACGGGTCGTCTCGCGGAACAGGCAAGGCCCTGCTCGCCTTTGCGGGTTGCATCCCCGCCGATGACTTGCATGCCATGACGCAGGTGATCGAGGAGACCTGCGAGCGGGTTGACCTGAATGAATGGTAGCGTGCTGCTCGACACAAATGTTGTCATCGCGCTCTTCGCCCGCGACAGCGACGTCCAACGCCATCTTTCCGAAGCCCGCGAGGTGTTCGCGCCCAGCATTGTGCTCGGCGAACTGTACTGCGGCGCGATGAAATCCGCGCGGGTTGAAGCGAACTTGGCACGCATTCACGAATTGGCTACGGCCATGAACGTGCTGCCCTGTGATGCCACCACTGCCCAGCATCATGGTCACATCAAAAAGCAACTCCACGACAAAGGCCGAGCCATCCCCGAAAATGACATGTTGGATCGCCGCGCTCGCGCGTCAGCACCGCTTGACAGTCGTTTCCCGAGATGAGCACTTCAAGGAAGTCGAAGGACTGAAGACAGGGACCTGGCGTTCTGCCCTTGCGTAAGCGTGTCTGCGAGGTCGATGCCCACACCCGCGGTGGCGTAAACGCTGCCTGCCCCGAGCGAAGTCGAGGGGTGTGCTGCCTGCTGCGGGTCTTGAGAACTCTTTCGATCATTCACGCCGCGTAGTTTGGGATAACGTCGTGGAAATTGCAGGAGCGCCCCGTCGCTGAGCCGTTGTCCTTCGAAGGTGGATCGCTGCGGACGAAACGTTGTGGTAGAGTCGGTTCATCATGAGCGCGAAGGAACTGGTAGCGGAACTGGAAAAACTCGACGAATCGGCACTGGCGAAGTTTGTCGAGGAGCTTCAGAAACACCACGACCTGGCGGAAGACGTCTATGACTTGCTGGCGTTTCGAATGAGAGCCGACGAGCCTTCGCGCCCGTTTGAAGAGTTCATGCGCGAACTGCCGCAGAAACGCTGACCATGGCGTACCAACTCCTCATCCACCGTCCCGCCGAGAAAGAGATCGCTGACCTGCCTCCAAAAAGTCTGTGTAAAGTCGAAGTCTCATGCCGTCCATACACCAATGCCGTCCCAGCAATATTCCAGCTCTCGACCCAACCTGACTTATTCATGAAGTTTTGCGCAACGAACTGCCCCTCACCTTGATCCTCTCCCCGCATGCGGGGCGAGGAGATTTCCCCTCTCCCTTTCCAAGGGAGAGGGTCAGGGTGAGGGTTAAGGTTCGTTCTGCGTGGTAGTTGCACCGTTGATGGGTGCGTAAAAAGTAGGCATGAAGCCTGCACTAAACGTAGGTGTGAAGCGTGCAGTACAGGTTTTGTTCGTGCGCCTTCCGCGAGGGGTTTTCCCCGACTTTTCGCTTGCGCGGAGGCCAAAACTGTTGTTTAGTATCTCGCTCTGATAAGCTAACCGATGGATCCAACTCAACTACCCCCAGAAGCGCGGCTGAACTTCTTGGATTACTGGCGTGTCATTAAGACACGCAAAGCGATTGTGTTTGTCGTGTTCCTCTTGGTCGTGCTGGTGGCGGCAACAGTCACATTTTTTCAACAAAAGGTTTACGTGTCTACGGTGCGGATCAAGGTGGAGCAAGAGCGTCCGACGGTGGCGGTATTTGAGCAACAGTATCTGCCCTCCTACGATCCGTATTTCCTGCAGACCCAGTACGAAATCATTCAATCGCAGAAGATCCTTTACCCTGTCATCGAGCGGTTGAATCTTCAGAAACGCTGGTCGGGAGGCGAACAACAGTTGCCGATGGAGGCCATCCTCCAACGTCTCAAAGGAAAGTTAGGCGCCCGTCGCTACCGTGACACCAGCCTCATTGAAATCTTCGTCCAGGACGAAGACCGCGTACTGGCCGCCGACATCGCCAACACCATTGCTGACATATTTGAGAGCGAGCGGCTCGATGTTAAAAAGCAACAGACCATGAAGGGGATTGATAAACTGCGGGAAGAGTTGGCGAGCCAACAGGAGAAGCTCCGCCAGGCACAGAAGAAGGTCGAAGATTTACGCGGGGAACTCAAGGTCCCGGTCTTCGGCATGGTCAAGCTCAACGACCAGAACATTCAGCAGCTCGACCAACAATTGACTGCCGCACGAATGGAAGCCGTGGGCAAGGAAACGCGGCAGAAAGAATTGCAGAAGCTCACCTTGCAGCAGTTGCGCAACACCATCGCGACCATCATCAACGATCCGAACGTCCAGAGCTTGCTGCAGAGCCTGACGGACGCGGAGTTGCAGATCGAAGTGCTCAAAGAAGATTACGGTCCCGACCACCCCAACGTCCGCGTCGTGATCGCCCGCCGCGATAAGCTCGAAGAGCAGATGGACGAGCGGTTGAAGGGCATCATGCGCGGTTTTGAAGTCGAATATCAAATGGCACAGGCGCGAGTGGCAGAACTGCAAAAGCAACTCGACGATCTCAAGACCGCAAGCCTGGAATTGGAAAGCGAGCGCTATCTGCCGTTCCACAATGCCCAACGCGAAGAGGAATCGGAGACGCGCCTCTACGAAATGTTGAAGACTCGTTTGCAACAGACCTCGATTGAGTTGGAAGCTCCCCGCAGTCCTGTCGAGGTGATCGACCGCGCCCAGCCGTCCCTCGCGCCTATCAGGCCTAACGTCTGGCTGAACGTCACCATGGGAGCTATTGTCGGGCTGGCCCTCGGTGTCGGGTTGAGCTTCTTCATCGAGTTCCTGGATACGAGCGTTAAGAAAATGGAGGACGTGGAACGCTACTTGGGTCTGCCGGTGTTAGGCGTGATACCGCAGGAAGCCGGCCTGCTGAGCGGCGGCGAGGCGTCGTCGGGACACCTCGAAGCGTACCGCATGCTTCGCACCAACATTGAGTTCGCCAAGGGTGATGCTACAACCCGCTCGCTCTGCGTCCTGAGCGCTGGCGCGGGAGAAGGTAAATCATTCACGGTGGCCAATCTGGCGTATGTCTACGCGCAGCAGGGTTCACGCGTGCTCGTCGTTGACAGCGATTTGCGGCGGCCGGGCATCCATCAATTCTTTGGCGTTTCCAACGCGATCGGCTTGGCCGAGTATCTGGCGGCAACGAAGACCGTGGACGAGATCATTCTGCCGACCAATGTCGAGAATGTCTCGATCATCACTTCCGGCGGCGAAGGCAAACCGAAATCCGCCTTGCCCCTGCTGACTTCACACCGAATGGAGGAAATGATCGACGAGCTCAGCAAACGATTTGACATTGTGTTGTACGACACCCCCCCTGCGCTGGGAGTCAGCGACGCCGCGATCATGGCGCGCGAAGTGGGAACGTCGATCCTGGTCATTCAACACCGTCGTTTCCCGCGCGCGATGCCGCTGCGCGCCCGCCAGCTCGTTGAAAGCGGCGGCGGCAAACTGCTGGGCGTGGTGGTCAACAACGTCATGATCGGACTGGATGAAACCTACTACTATTACTACCGCGACCATTACGAGCAGTTCCTGCACGCTCCCGAAAGCGCTCCGTCACCGCAGGCGCCCGAGAAAAAGAAAGACGAGGGGGACCAAATTGAGATGCAGGGCAAGTACTAACCAGTTGCAGCGCGCACCATGAATCTGACCGATCGACTCAGGCAAGGCCTCATCGTCGCCCTGACCACTGTCGGCGTGGCAACGAGCGCATTTTTTGTCGGATGCAGCACCACGGACTCAGGCTCGACCAAGACTTTTGGCAGCGCAACCGCCACTCAGGGCACCGAAACAAGGCTGCGAATCGGTGATCAACTGCAGATTCGCCTGGAAATGGGTGGCAATCAGCCACTGCAAGCCATCGACACGGTGATCGACGAAAATGGCGAGATCTCGCTCACCTTGATCGGACGGATCAAAGCCGAAGGACTCACTACGAGCGAACTGGCCGAGCGCATCCAAGCCAATTACGTCCCGCGCTATTACGTCCGCTGCAATGCCACGGTCCTGGCAACCGTGCGCTTCTTCTACATCGGCGGCGAGGTGCGCGGCCCGGGCCGATACAACTGGAGCGACGATATCACATTGCTAAAAGCGATCAATACGGCGGGTGGGTTCACGGAGTATGCGAATCGGGGAAAGGTGGAAGTCGCGCGCGGCAATGAGAAGATGACCTTCAATTGCGAAGATCTGCGCCAGCACCCGAACAAAGACATTGCGATCCGGCCCGGCGACTCGATTTACGTGTCGCGCAGCATCTTCTAGTCTGGCCGTAGGAGAATTCGCATCTCGAGAAGCGGCAACTCACGGTGCTTTGCAGCCGCGTTGAAGGCCTTCTTAACTTTCTCGATTCCTTACCACTCCGAGTTGGATCAGCTGGCGGAAGGGGAGGGATTCGAACCCTCGATGGGCCATAGGCCCATACCGGTTTTCGAGACCGGCCCGTTCAACCACTCTGGCACCCTTCCAAAAAACCGCCGCCACCCCGAATCTAATTCGGGGCAAGCCTAACTCACCGCCAGCGCTGACGCAAGCTGTCGCTGATGAGGTTAATGCCAGCACCGTCCAGGCAATCGCCACGCCGGGCGCAATGCACAACCACGGCGCGACCCGAAACGCGCTCCGCTCCTCGCGCAGCATTGTCCCCCACTCCGCGACATCGGGCTGACCCGACAGTCCGAGCAACGCCAATCCCGCCGACTCCAACACCGCGCCACCCAGCGTCAACGTGGTCAGCACCAGAATCAGCCCAAAGCGATTCGGCAGAATTTCCCACACCGCGATTCGCCACCGTCCCGCGCCGGCCGCTTTCGCTGCGAGCACGCAATCTTTCGCGCCTTCCGAAACGAACGCCGCGCGCACCTGCCGCACCGCCGTTGGCAACCCTGCAATTCCGACCGCCACGGCCACGCTCCCCGGCGACAAATGTAGGCAAAACATGAGAAGTCCAAGACAGAGAACTTCTCAGCTTTGGTTCGTTAGGCACGCTCCGCCTCACGGGGCATTCACTGCGCTTAAGTCAGCCTCCGCTTAAACGCAGCCGCGGCCTTTCGTACATCGGGCGCGTTGAGAATCGCCGACACGACTGCGACGCGTTTGGTGCCCGCGTCGAGCAGTTGGTCAAGATTGTCCAGCGTGATGCCGCCGATGGCAAAGAACGGTGTCGCGACACGCTCCACAATTTGACGGATCAAGTCCAAGCCGACCGATTTGGCACCGGGTTTCGTCGCGGTCGGGAAGATCGGGCCGACGCCGATGTAGTCTGCGCCATCACGCTCGGCGGCCAGCGCTTGCTCCAGCGAATGGGTGCTGAGGCCGACGATGCGCATATTGGCCAGTGAGTGCACACGCTGCTCGCTCCCGCCGAGGCGGGACCAGTCTTCTTGGCCGAGATGCACGCCGTCAGCGTTGATCTCGGCCGCGGCCGCGACATCGTCGTTGATGATGACGGGCACGTTGAAGCGAGAGGCAATGCCCAGCACCGTCATGCCAAGCTTGATCCGTTGCGCTGGCGTCATCTCCTTCGCGCGCACCTGAATCATGTCCACGCCGCCTTCCATCATCGCGCGGGTCACGTCGCCGGGGTCGCGGTCGCCCAAGTACGCGGTGTCGATAAACCCGTAGAGACGAGCTGAGGCGATGGGCGGGTCTGGCATTAACCGAAAAACACTCGGGCAACGTCGTAAAGCTCTTTGGTTACGCAGCGGTTGCGCACGCATAGCTTCGGTTTGCCCGTCTTCTTGTCGGTGACTTCCGTGACCACCTTGTCGATGTCAACCCCGACGATTTCTGTGCCGCGCAGCGCGACCATTCTGCCGAACTGGCCGGACATGGCCAACTCGACAGCCTTGACGCCGTAGCGTGTGCCGAGCACGCGGTCGTAAGCGGTGGGCGTGCCGCCGCGCTGGACGTGACCGAGTACCACCGCGCGACTTTCAATGCCGGTACGTTCCTCGATTTCCCTGCAAAGCACCTCGCCGATGCCGCCGAGTCGGATGTGACCAAACGCATCCAGTTCCTTGGTCTGCAGCACTTCATGCCCTTCGAGCTTGAAACCTTCGGCGACGGCAATGATCGAAAAATTCCTGCCGCTTGCTTGTCGCGCTTTGATGATCTTGCAGATTTCGTCGAGCGACATGGGGAATTCGGGCAGCAGCACGACGTCCGCTCCGCCCGCGATGCCGGACCACAGCGCGATCCAGCCCGCCTGACGTCCCATCACCTCCACGACCAGCGCGCGGCTGTGCGCCTCGGCGGTGGTGTGCAACCGGTCGATCGCTTCCGTGGCGATGTTCACGGCGGTGTCGAAACCGAAGGTCTGATCGGTGCCGTCGATGTCGTTATCGATGGTCTTGGGCACACCGATGACCGTCGTGCCACGTTTGTGCAGACGCGACGCGACGCTCAACGTGTCGTCGCCGCCGATGGCGATCAATGTGCTGACGTCGAACCCTTTCAAATTGCGGATGATCGCGTCGACCTGCTCTTCCGTAGGATTGGTGCGGGATGTGCCGAGGATGGTGCCGCCGAGGTGCAAGATGCCCGACACGCTTGCGCGGTTGAGCGAGATGAATTCGCCCTTGATGACGCCGGCCCAACCGTTTTTGAACCCGATCACTTCGTAGCCTTCCAGCAACGCTTTGCGGGTCACGGCGCGAATGACCGCGTTGAGTCCCGGGCAATCCCCGCCGCCTGTCAACATGGCAATTTTTTTCATGGCAATCTGATTCTAATTCTATGCAGCCTGGGTTTTCAAAGTTTGTTCTTCTGCCTTGGCGGCTGGCACCAACGGCTGAGTGGCCGCCAGCAACCGATCGATAAACGCCGTCGAGTAACGGCCTCGACGGAAATTGGGATCTTTCAAGATGAGCTTATGCAGCGGAATTGTCGTGTTGACTCCGCGAATCATGAATTCATCCAGCGCGCGCGCCATTCGATCCATCGCCGTGCGCCGGTCGCGCCCGTAGCAAATCAGCTTGGCGATCATCGAGTCGTAAGTGGGCGGGATCACATAGCCCGAGTAGACATGGGTGTCGACGCGGACGCCGTGGCCGCCGGGCGTGTAGAGAAAGTCGATCCGGCCCGGGCACGGCTGGAAATTGTTGAAGGGGTCTTCGGCGTTGATGCGGCATTCGACGGCTGCTTTCTGAAATTCGATGTTTTTCTGGTCGTAGCCGAGTTCTTCCCCGGCGGCGAGGCGAATCTGTTCCTTGACGATATCGATGCCGGTGACCTCTTCGGTGACCGGATGCTCGACCTGAATGCGGGTGTTCATCTCGATGAAGTAAAAGTCGCCCGTCGCATCGAGCAGCATCTCCACCGTGCCGGCGTTGACGTACTTCACCGACTCCGCGGCTTTGATGGCGGCTTTCCCCATCTTCTTGCGCAGGTCGCTGGTGAGGATCGGGGACGGCGACTCTTCGAGCAACTTTTGATAGCGACGCTGCAGGCTGCAATCGCGTTCGCCGAGGTGAACGACTTTGCCTTTGCGGTCGGCGAGGATTTGAAATTCGATGTGGTGCGGGCTGTCGATGAGTTTCTCGATGTAAACGGCTGGATTGGCGAAAGCGCGTTCGGCTTCGGAACGAGCGGTATGAAAAGCTTTGACAAGGCTGGGGTCGTTATGCGCGGCCCGCATGCCGCAACCGCCACCGCCGCCTGCGGCTTTGATAATCACAGGATAACCGATGCGGCGCGCGACTTTCAGTGCGTCCGCTTCGCTATCCACAGGGCCGTCGCTGCCCGGGACGATCGGCACGCCCGCTTTGCGCATCGTTTCACGGGCGGCAACCTTGTCGCCCATGGCGCGGATGGCGGCACTGGGCGGCCCGATGAACTTGATGTTGCAATTCTCGCAAACCTCGGCAAAGTGCGCGTTTTCGGCAAGAAAACCGTAGCCGGGGTGAATGGCCTCCACGTCGCCGACTTCGGCCGCGCTGATGATGCGATCGATCTTCAGGTAGCTTTCCGTGCTCGGTCCCGGACCGATACAGATGGCTTCGTCGGCGAGTTGGACGTGCAACGAATCGGCGTCGGCCTGCGAGTAGACGGCCAAGGTGCGGATGCCAAGCTCCTTGCAAGCGCGGATGACGCGTACGGCGATCTCTCCGCGGTTGGCGATTAAGATTTTGTCAAACATGACTGAACACTCGCAATAGTGCCGAGTCCTTCTCGACCGACGCTACTTGACGCGTACCTCGAACAGTTTCTGGCCAAACTCGACTGGTTTGGCGTTTTCGACAAGCACCACGGTGATAACGCCCCTGATCTCGGCCTTGATCTCGTTCATCACTTTCATGGCCTCGATGATACAGACGACGGCTTCCTCGTCCACCTGCTTGCCGACCTCCACATAGGGCGGCGCTTCAGGCGAAGGCCCTCGGTAAAATGTGCCGACCATGGGAGAGGTGATGTATTTGATCTCGGCGTCGGAGGCGGCAGCGGCGGCCTGTGCTGGAGCGGCTTCCGCAGGGGTCGCGGGCACTGCGGCCGGAGGAGGGACTGAGACGGTTTGCTGAAAGCCTTCGGGACCGCGTTTAATGCGGATTTTCAGGCCGTCTTCCTCCATGGAGAACTCCGAGAGGTCGTTTTCCTTCATCATGGCGATGATGGCTTTGATCTGTTCCAGTTCCATGGTCGCTTCCTCTGTAAGGGGGCGATGTTCTAACGATTCGCCCCCAACCTGTCAAGCTTGCCCAATGCCGCTCGGGGCAGCCGCAATCGCCTTCGCTGCGGCAACTGCCGCCTCCAATCCCAGCACGTAACTCAACGGACCGAAACCGCTGATTTGGCCGACGCACGCTGGCGCGACCAGCGATCTCTCTCTAAATGCCTCGCGGGCATGAATATTTGATAGATGGATTTCCACGGTCGGGACTTTGATGGCCGCGATCGCATCTCGGATTGCGATGCTCGTGTGCGTGTAAGCTGCCGGGTTGATAACAATCGCATCCACTTGATGTCCAGCGCATCGGCCAATTCTGTCGACAATTTCTCCTTCGTGGTTCGATTGCAGGAAATCAACCTCAACGCCCAACTCTGACGCGCGCCTCCGCACCAGCTTCTCGATTTCTGCCAGCGATGTGCGCCCGTAAATGTCCGTCTCGCGTGACCCCAGCAGATTCAGGTTGGGGCCATTTATAAAAAGAATCTTCATTTTTCCTTGGCGGGGGAGGACTGTAGCAAACTGCTGGAGGATTGTCTAACGCTTTCCTCGGCTTTAGTCAGCTCCTGACGATAACACAGGTGAGTTTGGTCGCGGCAATCTTGAGTCGGATTGAACGCAACTGCCTGCCGCAGTTCCCTGACGACTCTCTCGTTGATGCCATGCGCGGCCATTTCGGCACGAGCAAGTCGCCAATGGTAGGAGGCGCGAAACGGGTCGTTATTGATCGCCGCTTGGTAATGCCTGATCGCCTCGTCGAACTTTCCCAGACGGACTGCCAAATTGCCAGCAGCCGCTTGGTAAGAAGCGTTGTGCGGCGACAAACTCACGGCGCGCTGAATCTCCTCAAAGGCGGCCACTGGGTTCTCCCGCTCCAAGCCGAGGGCCTGACCGTGCAGAAAACTGGCCGCCAGAGCCTGTCCTTCCATCCAGACTACTGTGCCCACAACCACAGCGCAGATCAAACCGACCGCCCATTTGGCTTTTCCTTGAGGTATGACAGGTTTGACAGTCGGGAGTTCTTTCAGACCCTGCAGGATTCCGAGCAACAAAAAGGCAGGGATCGCCACCCCAGGCACGTACAGGTCGAAATCAACCAACCCATGCACCACCCAACCCGTCAACGCTGCGCACGCCGCAATCGTACCGACATCGCCTCGCCGTTGCGCGGCCAAGCTCAAGCTATCCTTTATTGCCAGCAACCACAGGGCTGCAAAGACAATGAAGGCGGGCAGGCCTGAATCCGACCACATTTCTAGGAAGTTGTTATGGACGAGCTGCGCCTCCTCGGTCTGAGCAATCTTGTACTTTGGATAAATTGAGCCGAACGTTCCCGGTCCTGTGCCCAGCCAGAAGTGGTCGCGGGCAATCGCCATCGCTCCTCGCCAGTAATCGCCCCGCGCCTCCAAGCTGCTCCGCCCCAGCGTGATTAGTCCGCGGTGTTGAGCAACCAAGAACATGCTCACGAAAACAAGGACTGCAAAGCTGATGCCAATACCGCGGCGCGCCCCTCTCGGGATGAAGCAAAGCAAACCCAGTCGGTTTGCCGGGTGTGCCGACGTACCGCGGCGCGCCCCTCTCGGGATGAAGCAAAGCAAACCCACAAAGATCATCACTGCAAAAGCCACGAACCCGCCACGTGATCCCGTAAGCAGCAGACAATAACCCATCAATCCGCCCACGAAAACCAGCGCGAGCCATTTGACTCGGGCATCCCAATCCCTGGCACGCACCCAAATCCAGGCCAGCGTGGGCGCAAACGCCACCACCAAATACCCGGCTAGTGCGTTTGGATAGCCTCCGAACCATGCAAAAACCCGGTTGCTTGTCATTCGCAGAAGCAAGTCTCGCGGCATTGCGGCTTGGTCGCCGTAAAGCGCCGCAAACTCTCTTGTGTCCTGCAACCCGCCGAAATGTTGTTGCACAGCAAGGATGACCGCGAGAAATGTCGCCAATCCCAGCCCGCCGAAAATCCGCACGGCGGCTGCGCCATCCCGTACATACCAGGCCGCCGTGTAAAACAGCAGGACACAGGTCGCAAAGTGCATGAGCGTGTCTGCCGAAAGTTGGCGGTTGATGGAAGTCGCCGCCGCCAGCGCCTGCGTTGCGAGAAATGCCACGGGCAACAGGAACAGCACGTCAACACGCGCCGCCAGCCGCTCCGAATCCAGCACCAGCCACAGCAAGGCGGCGAAAGCGAAGATCACTGCGATTTGATTCGGCCAAGAGAAAAACACCCATTCGAAGAAGTCGGCTGGAGGAATCAGGTGCGCTTGGGTCACGACTGGCGTGCCGAACTTCAGCGGCGCAAGGAACGCCAGAGCGGCCAGGCAGGCGACGATCCAACGACTGAAAGTTTTCATGCAGCGGCTTCTTCGATGTGTTGACAGTGACTTTCGCGGGCTAAGAAACCGATCACATCCTCATGCCGCTCCTATCTTCAGCAAACCGACTTCCAGCGCCAACGTCTCCGAGACGTTGCGCGCCAACGATTCACGGATTTGTTCGATCGCATCGAGGTTAGCCGCCGCCCGCGTGTAGGTCAAACCGGTCGCGGCCCGTTGCGCGGCGTGCATCATGTCGGGATGTTCGAGGAGATTCTTGTCTGCGCCCTCGACACACAGCAGCACATCACCGAACCACATGTAGATTTCTTCCAGCACCCGCCCGCGCGCCGCCCGATACTCCCCTTCGATGCGTCCCTCCATTTGGGCTTCAATGCGCTCGCGCACTTTCGAGTCGAGTTCCTCGTACCGCTCCAGATTCTCTTCGGCCTCAACACGCGACCGAATCTCCGCCCGAATCTCCTGCAACAGCGCGCTCAGCTCGGAGAGCAAGCGGTAGGTGTGTGCGATTCCTCGTTCATCCTGGGCTGAAAACCTCACCAGCAACGGCAGCAACCTAGTGCGATACGGCGACTCGGCTCGCAGCGTCTTTCCGAAGGAGATCTTCAGACAGCGCGAGAGAATCGTCGGCAGCAATCGTTGCGGCTCGGCACTGAGCAATAGGATCACGGTTTGCGCGGGCGGTTCCTCCAACGTCTTGAGGAACGCGTTGCTGGCTTCTTCGCCCATGCAGTCGGCGTCCACGATGATGCCGATTTTGACACGCGCCTCCGCCGGACGCAGATGAATCGAGCGCTCAAACTCCCGGATCTGCTCGACGGTGATGCGCCGGCTCTTGGATTCGGGCTGCACCCAGTGAATGTCGGTATGAACGTTTTCGTCGATGCGCTTGCAGGAATCACACCGGTCACAAGAGTCGGCTTCTTTCTTCAGACAATTCAGCGCCTTGGCTAGAGTCTTTGCCATCGCTTCCTTGCCACAGTCACGTGGTCCGGCGAATAGGTACGCGTGCGCCAGACGACGGTGCTGCAGACTGCGGCGCAGTTGCTCGGCGATGAATCGATGCTCAGGCAGATCGCTGAAGGACATGCCTCACCAACTCCCAAATCTGTTTCCCGACGGCCTCGATGCTCTGGCTGCCGGCGATCACTTTCACTCGCTTGGGTTCGCGTTTGGCGAGATCGAGATAACCCTGCCGCACCCTTTTGGAGAATTCCAGTGACACGCTCTCCATCCGGTCGAATAACTCTCCGTTAAACAATCCGAGTTGATCGGGCATTTCACGCTCGCGATTACGGATTCGTTCGTGTCCAATCTTGGGATCGATATCAATAACTATTGTAATGTCAGGGATGCAGCCACCTATGGCGAAATTATTGATCGTCCTAACGACACCCATATCGAGTTCACGCGCGAGCCCTTGGTAAACGGTTGTAGAGTCGTGGTAGCGATCACAAATCACCACAGACTCGCTGCGCAAAATCGGTGTGATAACCTCGCGAACGAGTTGAGCACGGTTTGCGCAAAACAGCAACAATTCAGTCTCCGCCGTCATGGGGGCAGTCTTATAGCTGAACTTCAAAATGTGCCGAATCTGATCGCCGATTTCAGTTCCGCCCGGTTCACGCCTGACATCAACGCAATATCCTTCCTTCTGCAAACGCGCGGCCAATCTTTGAACTTGAGTGGATTTGCCGCAGCCTTCCCCTCCCTCAAACGTGATAAATGTGCCTTTACGAGCCATTTGCTTGGATTGTTCGAATCATAACGGCCTCTCCCGTGGGGGTCAAGGTTCGACACTTGGCCTGCTATTTTCAACGGTCAATCGAGGCAGCACAAATCTGTCATAGCTATGAACCCGAACCCAGTGGAGAGCCATGGAACTCACGACCAATAGCCCACCGCAAGCCGAAGCCGCAGATGCCAAAGACCCAACCATCGGCACGGGCAAGGCAGGCGGGTCAAGGATGTCCATGAACCGGCGCAGGATGTCCACGATGACGGCATCTTGCAGGTTCAGACGCTCCTTGAGTTCTTTTTCCAAGGCGGCCAGTTTCCGGTTATCCGCCAGCGCCGCTCGCATCCGCACGAACGCCCGCACCACGAACACACTCATCTGCGTCGCGCGCGGGCTGTTGAGGACGTTGGCTGCCATGATTGCCCCGTGCTCGGTGAACGCGTACGGGAGATAGCGCCGACCGCCGTGCGAACTGGTCGCAAATTGCGACCTCAAGTTTGCAAGCTCTTCCGGGGTAAGCTGGAAGGCGAAATCCTCCGGGAAGCGGTCTTGGTTGCGTTTGACCTGTTCGTTGAGGCGTTTGGTGGTCACTTCATAGACTGCGGCCAGATCGGCGTCCAGCATCACGCGTTGGCCGCGCACCGTGTAGATGCACTCCTCAATTCGATCCGTACGCCGTGCCGGCAAGTCTTCCTTCATCGGTCCACGCTCCTGAAGATTTCGACCTTGGTGACACGACCTTGGTAGATGCGGTTCATGTCCCGGTCTCCTCGCTGGCCCACCCGGCCATTTATGCCGCAACCTGCCGCCATCCGCCACCCTCTTTTTCAGCTAGATCATCTCCTCACCCCCAGACGTGCGCGCCCGTTGCTAAGAATGTGAGCACTGCAATTACTGCGGCGACATTTTCTGGCGGCTCGCTACCTAAACAGCGGCAGAACTTATCAGCCCGTCGCCGTTGATCTCGACCGCGTGACCCGCACCTTTCAGAAGTAAAAGCTGTGTAAAAGAAGACGGGCTGTCTTATAATTCACGCGGATGCAAAAGCGTGTTGGGAGATCGACTCTGGAGTTGGTGCAGGGCGACATCACGGCGCTGCAGGTGGACGCGATCGTCAACGCCGCCAACGTGCACCTGCAGCACGGCGGCGGCGTGGCGTGGGCGATTGTGCGTAAGGGTGGCCACGAGATTCAGGAAGAGTCGGACGCAATTATCGCGCGGCGCGGGCCGCTGGAAACAGGCGATACGGTCATCACCTCGGGTGGGAAACTTCCCGCTAGGTTTGTCATTCACACGGCCGGTCCGATCTGGGGCGATGGCGACGAAGACAGTAAGCTGCGCAAGTCGATTCGCAGCAGTTTGGAGCTGGCTGACGAGCACGGCGTCAAGTCCATCGCGTTTCCCGCGATCAGCACAGGCATCTACCGGTTTCCCGTGGATCGCGCGGCCAAGTTGATGCTCGATGAAGCGGTCAAGTATTTGCGCGGCAAGACTTCAATCGAGCGAGTTTTGTTCTGCTTGTACGACGACGCGACGTACGACGCGTTTGAGCGAGCGTTTGAGAAATTGTAGCCGTGGATCTTATTCGCGGCTGTCTTGCGTGGCGTGAGCGTCGATTGCCGCGAAAGAGTTTCGCGGCTACAAAGCTTCCGTCGCCCCCTGCGTCTGTCCTACTGCACCCGCGCCAGGAAGAAGTCCAGGGTTCGCGGCGTGAACCGTTTCATCCAGACACCGATGCGGCCTGAGACGGTCAGCGTCACCTCGCGTTCGTGGCGGCCGCAGGCGTTCAGAATGGCGCGGGCGACTTTGCCGGGATGCTGCCCTTTCACCGGGCTGAGGCGCGCCGGGCCGCCGTAGCGGATTTGGTTGTTGAAGAATGGCGTGTCGGTGTAGCTGGGCATGATGAAAATTACTTCGATGCCCGTACCATGGAGTTCCATGCGCAACGCATCGCTGAGGGCGCGCAGAGCGAACTTGCTGGCGGAGTAGATCCCGTTGCGTGGCGTGGCGATGGCACTGAGGACGCTGCCGATGTTGACGATTTGGCCCCGAACACCTTCGAGGCTGGCCGCTTGCCGTTGCATGTGCGGGAGGACGGCTTGGATGCAGCGCAGCGCGCCGAAGAAATTTAATTCCATCAGTCGCCGCGCGTCCTCGGGGCGCGAATCAGCGACGCGCGCGCGCAAGCCGATCCCCGCGTTGTTGACAAGGATGTCGACGCGGCCAAACTCGGCGATGGTGCGCTCGACGAGCCGCGCGACGTCGTTGTCCTGGGTCACGTCGGTGCGGACGATCAACATGCGCTCGCGCCAAGCAGGATGCTCGTCCACGATCTTTTCCAGTGTGTCCAAGCGACGCGCGGCGAGGACCACGTTGGCCCCGGCCTCCGCGAACGCCAGGGCGGTCTCACGTCCAATCCCGCTCGACGCGCCGGTGACGACAACTGTCTTGCCTTGGAAGTTATTTTTCATTTCTTACCGAGCGCCGGATGATATAAGTTTGTCTCACTCTTGGCAATGCAGTCATGAACGCGCATGATGACAACCGGCAGCGAGCAATCCTTGCCATTGATGACGAAAAGGACATCTTGGAGATCATCCAAGAATGCTTGGAGGCCGAAGGTTACAAGGTGTATACCGCCTCCAGCGCCAAGGAGGGCGTTGGGTTATACGAACGGCTCTGGCGCCAGATCGATCTGGTGCTGCTCGATTACCTGATGCCGGAGATGACCGGTGATCTTGTGTTTGAGTGCCTTCGTAACGTGAATCCCGACGTGCGCGTGCTGTTGCTGACGGCTTGCGACGATAACGTGGCGCGGAAGATGTTCGAAATGGGGCTGCGCGGCTACCTCCAGAAACCATTTTATCTCGACGACTTCATCCAGCGCGTGCGCGAGGAAATCAACGGGGATTGATCACCGCCCGATTTGGGCGAGTGCTGCCCGGGCCAAAATGTGCTGGAAAGCCAGAGGCAATCGGACTAAAGTGTCGGCATGAGCGAGGAGGAACGGTTAAGGTCGGAGAAACTTGTCGAAATCCATCGGGCGCGCGACGAATGGGAAGGCAATCTCCTCATCGGCTATCTCCGCGACAACGGCATCGAGGCCACGCTTGAGGGCAAGGTGAAGGGGCCGGAGGCCGCCGTCCACGCGGGATTCGCCGATCCTGACCGCTCCTGCGGCATTTTCGTGCTGGAGGATGAGGCCAAGCAGGCTGCCGAGTTGGTTACAGAGTTTCTGTCGGCCGCGACCGATGACAACATTCTGCAACAGACGGCTGCCCAGAAGCTGCAGGTCGATCGTGAGACCATTGCCCGACTCCGCGACGCGGTGCGCGAAGAACGGCGGACGTTTGAGTTTCTTGGCTGGATCGGTGTGGTGTTTCTGGGAGCGGCGGCGCTGCTCTGGGCGATCTGGCCAGCGTGGTTGAAGGTCGCGTCACCGCCGCCTGAGTTTCGCTGGGTCGTGGTGATTCTTCTGGTGCTGGCGGCTGTGTTTGCAGGTGGCAGGGCAAGTAAGAGGATGTGAGCATCGAGTGAAGCTGCCTTCCAATATCGATCGGCGTGGACGCAAGGCGCGGCTGATTGGCGGAATTTTCGCCGATGCGTGTGGGGTCGCGCTCATTGTCACGGGTTTCCTCCGCGGCGGCACCGGAATCCTGATAGGTGGTATCGTGGCGTCGGTCGTCGGCAGCTTCATGATCTTCGAAGCCACCAATGGCTGGTGCGCGCTGCGCGCGATGGGAATCAAGACGCCGCTGTAATTTCCTGAGCGGCTTAGCCCGGATTATTCACGATGCGCTTGAAAGCTCGACAGTCTGTCACAGCTCGAACCCTCACCCTGACCCGCCTGCGCCGAGGCTTCGGCGGGCAGGCCCTCTCCCTTGGAAAGGGAGA
>JBEKFI010000077.1:0-15320 GCA_050013395.1 Verrucomicrobiia bacterium
GCGCGCACATGAACAGCGGCAGCTTGTCCTCCTGCATGTCGCGGTTGTACGTCAGCGGCAGTCCCTTCAACATCGTCAGCACCGCCATCAGGTGACCGTAGAGCCGGCCCGTCTTGCCGCGCACGAGTTCCGCGACGTCGGGATTCTTCTTCTGCGGCATCAGCGACGAGCCGGTGGTGTAGGCATCGGCAATCGTGATGAAGCCGAACTCGGCGCTCGACCACAGGATCAAATCTTCCGCGAGACGCGACAGATGCATCCCGCAAATCGCCGCTGCCGCCAGAAATTCCACGACGAAATCGCGGTCGCTGACGGCATCCATCGAGTTTTGCGTCACGCCGTCGAACCCGAGCAGTTTGGCGACGTAGGCGCGGTCGAGCTTGATCGTGCTGCCGGCGATCGCGCCCGAGCCAAGCGGGCAGACGTTGGCGCGCCGGGCGCAGTCGTCGAAGCGATGCGCGTCGCGCTCAAGCATCTCGACGTAGGCCAGCAGGTGATGCGCGAACAGAACCGGTTGCGCCCGCTGCAAGTGTGTGTAGCCGGGCACGACGACGTCCGCGTTGCGCTCGGCGAGCGACACCAGCGCGCGTTGCAGCTCGCCGATGCTCAGCTGCGTCTGTCGGACGGCGTCGCGCAGCCAGAGGCGCATGTCGGTGGCGACCTGGTCGTTGCGGCTGCGGGCGGTATGGAGTTTCTTGCCGACGGCGCCGATCTTGCGGACGAGCACCGCCTCGATGTTCATGTGCACGTCTTCGCAGGCGGGATCCCATTTGAATTTGCCCAATTCGATCTCGCGTTCGATGGCGCGGAGGCCGCGTTCGATCTTCGCGACTTCGGATTTGGTGAGGATGCCGACCTTTGCGAGGCCTTTCGCGTGCGCGATGGAGCCGGCGATGTCGTGACGCGACAGCATCCAGTCGAAGCTGATGCTCTCGGTGAAAGCCTGGACTTCTTTGGCGGGCGCGACGGAAAACCGTCCACCCCACGTCCGTTGTGGCGCTTTTTTCATGGCGGCGTGATTGTCGCCAATCGCGCGCGGGAATCAAGCCGGAATGGCACCGGGGGTTGAAGTGGGGCGCGTCTGCAAACTACCACCGTAGTAGCGCGGGCGTCCCGCCCGTAACCCCGCTGCAAGTCGCCAAACCAATGGGCGGGACGCCCGCCTGCGTGGCCGAAGCCACTTCGTCGCGGCGAAGGCCCGCGCTACTGTTTCCGCACCCGGTCTTGGTGGTGGTGTCGAGATGCGCTGCGTTGGAGCGTAGAGTGTCGGAGTCTTGCGGCGACAGAGAGCATCGGCCCAACACTCCGTCAACCCGTTACTCCGCTACTCCTTTTCGCCCGGAGGCATCGGCGGCATAGAAGAACGTCCGCGCGGCATGCCGCCGGGCATTCCGCCCATCGAGTTCATCATCAGCTCCTGCGGGCTGCTGTAATGTTTGTAGTCGGACGGCGGCTCAAACAGCGACGCGGCGGGCTTGTGTTGGTTAATGTTCTGGAAGAGTGTGGTGATGACCGTGCCGCCTCCTGCATCGACTTCCGTTTGGATCGGGTAATCTTTCAAATCCGTGGCCTGCCATACCAGCGTATTCACCGACGGCCCGTTCTCTGGAGTAACGACCACCTTGTATTTCACACACGGATGGCCGTCGATAGTTTCCTTGCCGACCTCGGTTCGCTCCACTTTCGGCAGCTTGTTGGTTTCCGTGGACGATGAGCCTGCTCTCATGGGCAATTCGCAATAGGCCTTCAGTCCCGGATAAACCAGATAGCCCGTGCGCTTTTCAGGCAGCACAATGGTGACGGTCTTGTCCATTCCCATCGCCTGCATCTGCGCGAGGGCCTGAGGAGGGATGCGGCCTCCTTGCATTTTCGCCATGTCCGTTTCCGTGCGTATTTTTCCTTCCAAAACCGCGTAGCTCGTCTCCATTTGCATTTCGTTACCGTCCGGGCCCTTGACAGTGGTGCGAGCAACGGCTGAGAAGGATTTGTCCTTGCCAAAAATCTCGGCCAGAACGGCGCCCGGATCACGCCTCGGCCCGCCCAACATTCCCTGGGCGAAACCGACGGCACCCAACCCGCAGAGCGCCAAAGTCACAAGTGAAGCGATTCGAATTGTCCTCATTATTTCCTCCTGATGATTGCCGCGATGTTACCGCGAAATCCCGCGACCGTCTAGACGAATGTGATAAAGTTGTTCCGATGACACGAGAATTTCGCGCTGTGCTTTTCGATCTGGACGGCACGTTGGCAAATACGCTGGCGGATCTAGCCAACGCGACCAATTGGGCGTTAGCGCAACTGGGTTGCCCAACGCACCCGGTGAATGCCTACCGCTACATGGTCGGCGACGGCGCGCGGCACCTTTGCGCGCGGGCGCTGCCGCCTGACAAACAATCGCTGACCGACGAAGCCATCGGCCTCATGCGCCAGCACTATGAGGCACACTGCTTCGACATGACGCGGCTGTATCCGGGAATTCCCGGGCTGGTGTCGGCGCTCACAGAGCGCCGCTACAGGCTGGCCGTGCTTTCCAACAAACCCGACAATTTCACCAAGCGCATGATTGCGCACTATTTTGGAGGGCGCCGCTCCGTCGGCGCCGCCGTGGACATCGAGCACGACGGAGCGTGCCCCTCCACAGGGCCTTTCCACATTGTGCGCGGTCAGTTGCCCAACGTTCCGCTCAAGCCCGACCCGACCGCCCCACTACAGATTGCGCAGGAGTTGGGCATCCCGCCCCCGCACTGGCTTTACCTCGGCGACACCAACACCGATATGCGCACGGCTCGTGTCGCAGGAATGTACGCTGTAGGCGTGCTGTGGGGCTTTCGCGACCGCAACGAGCTTCTCGATAGCGGGGCGCAAGCGCTGGTCGCGACACCTGCGGAGGTCTTGACGTTGTTGTAGGCCGCGTGCCCACACGCGGCGATTCACCTCTCCCCGCCACGTCAGGGGACATGGCCTACAACGAACCGTCAAGACGAAGAGAGCGCCCCGCTTGCGCAGAGCGCTCCCTCTTTGGAACTGCTGTTCGGCTGTCGAACTAACGACGGCCGCCGCGATTGAATTCGCGCTTCCCGCCGCGTCCGCCGCCGAAATCGCCGCGAGGACGCTCCTCACGAGGACGGGCTTCATTGACTGTCAGGGCTCGGCCGTCCAGTTCCTTGCCATTCAATTCGGCAACAGCCTTGGTGGCCTCTTCCTGCGAGCCCATTTCAACGAAGGCGAACCCGCGGGACTTGTTGGTAAACTTGTCCACGATAAGTTCGCATTTGACGACGTTGCCCGCCTGCTTGAACAGGTCGAGGATATCGCCTTCGGTGGTGTTGAACGACAGATTGCCTACGAATAGCTTGGTAGCCATTATGGTTTATTCCTTCTGCTGCGGTAGGAGGTTTCCGTGACTGTTCCCGCTCATCGGGTTTCGGACTGTCACCGAGCTAACATGGTCGCCTGACAATCTACCAACTCACTCACTCTTCTATCGACTAGCGGAAATTAGTGTATGCGAAACAGCCAGAAGCGCAACAATTATTTTCCTGCCTGTTTGCCGCCGTCCGTCCGCCTGATCGGATACCGCTCAAGGCCCTGCACTGCCGCAACATACGCCGCTTCCACGGCGTTGCAGAGGACGCCGCCAGCGCACAATGTCCGCTACTCCGCCACCTTTGTTTCTATTTTACCAGCTTCGGCAGGAGTCGTTCGGTCAATTTGGCGGCGGCTTCCTGGATGGCGGCTTTGCCGGTTTGGTGTTCGCCCAAGTCAACTGCCACCTCCGTCTGGCGATCGATGAACAGCACCTTGCCACTGGTGCGATCCACGGCTTTCATCTCGACCCGTCCCTTGCAGCTCACCAAGTTGCCCTTGTGCATGCCTAATTCGCTGAACGCTTCGCCGGTGATCTCCACGTCGGCCTTGAACACGGGGTCTTTTCTGTCGGCCAGCGTGAAACCGATTCTCTGGAGAATCGAGCTTACCTCCGTCTCGGCTGCCGGATCAAGCGACGGACCTCCGATGTGGCGCTCAGCGATCTCGACGGAAACGGTCGGCAGCTTCTTACCATCGACCTGTTTCTGAAGACGCGCGACAAGGTCTTCGGGCTTTTCCGCTTTAGCGACAAGCGTGTCGGCTTTGTCGGTAACGGTCTTGGCGATGCGCGCGGCCAGATCGCGCGCCATCTCCGGCACGGTGCCGATGCTGCCGCTGACCATCTCGCCATAGACGCGGCTTGTCTCCGTGCCGATGATCTTGGTGACGACCATTAGCTGCCGGTCAACGAGAAACGCCCGCCCGGTAACGAACACTTTTGCGCCGGTGAGGTGGCTTACTTTCACGGCGGTCTCAGGCGTGATCGTGCCCGACAGGCTGGCTTCTTGTTCGCCCAGCGCCTTTTCAAGCTCCGCGCGCTCGACTGTGATCAGGTTCGGTTCCGCGGAAAGCCGCGCGTTGACCATGCTGGCTACCTTCGGGCCGAGGTCGCGGATGCCTTCGTCCTTCGATTCGAAGTCGAACACGGCCACGGTCAACACATCGGCGTGCGCGATCGTCGCGATCGCAAGCAGCACCGCCATAAACAGACTTTGCTTCATTTTCATTCTGTCTCCTTTCGGTCTTCGGGTAACCGCAACGCCTCCGGCTCAAGAGCCAGCTCGGCGAAGCGTATTAGGTTCAGTTGCGCCGTCGGCGAATCGGCCAACGGCGAGACGCTGCTCGTTGAGGCGACAACGACGGTTCCCGTGCCGAGTCGCACGGCATACGCAGCAACGGGGGCGGATTTGCGGATCCAAACGGCAGCCATGCCGTCTTTCACACGTTTGATGACGGATTCGGGTAACTCCCTCGCGTTGAACCACACGACGGCCAGCCGCGCGTCCGACGGCTCCGTTTCCAGGTCCGTGAATTCGACGCCTCCTTGTTTCATCAGCGAGCGCAATTGGTTGTCCGGGTCGAACAACCCGATCGGTTTCTCGCCCGCCAGTGCGCCCAACTTCTTGAGCAGATCATCGGGATAAACCATGACCTCCGTGCGTCCGATGCCGATCCATTCGATCTGGAACCGCGTCACCGCCCGTAATGTGGGGAATTTGGCTGAGTACGTCTCGACCACGGTTTGCTTCGGCAGCAAGCGCAGTCGCTTCCAAGGCTGTGGATCGCCCAGAGGCATCGCCGAGCCGAAGCTGAGTTGGCGCAACCGCGCTTGCACATTTCCTTCGGCGGCTTCATCGCTTGAGTTGCGGAACATCACGCGAATCGTTTGCTCCCGCCCTGCGAACACCGCCGGCGGCTGCTCGTCGGGCATGACCGCGATTTGTGCGGACGCTGCTGCCGGCGATAGGAGAATTGTGGCCGCCAACCCCATTCGCGGCAGTTCGGCCCACCCGCGAAGAAGCTTCGCTGCTACAACGCGGATGTTGCGGACGAGTTTCACGACATAAACCTCAATGGTTGCGCGTCGATTCGATAGGCACCGATCCGTCGGGTTGGTTCCTCGTTGCTCCAGACGGAGCGTTTGCCCACGACTAACACATCACCTTGACCGTTGGCCAACACGTCCCAGCTTTCGCCGTTGACGCGAATCTGCTGGCCGCTGAACGTGATGAATGCGCGGCATTGCCGTTCCCGGCACACGTTGACGAGCAGCGGTGCCGACGCCGGCACGTCCGGCTTGTCCGCCAAATCCAATCGCACGCCTTGTTTGTCCATGGCGATGGCGCGCACCTGATTCGGAAACATCGCTTCGATCTCGCGATAAAGCTTCGCGTAGTTCGGCTCGGCAGGACGGCGCGTCTTGAGCCACAAACCGACACCGAGAGCGAGGATGAGACACACCGTGCCAACTCCAAATCGCCAAGCCCAAGAGTGTCGTGCCGTGGTCGCGTCGATGCGCGTCCCCGCCGCAAGTTGCGCCGTGACGCGCTTGGGAAAGTTCTCCCAATACCCCGGCGAACGCTCAGGCACGCGCACGGCTTTCAAGAGCTCGTCCAAGTTTTTGTCGGCATCATTCATCTTCCTACCCTTTATGACAACTGCTCATGGAGAAACCTTTGAGGCATCGTCCGCTGCCGCAGGAGAACTAGGTTTAAGATCCAAGAGCCAGAGTTGATTGCCCACACCGGCCAGAAGTTGCCGGCCGTTTTCGAGCGGTTCGAAATACCGCACATGGTTGTAGTAGTCCAACTGATGGCCCTGTGCAAACGAGGGAAGAAACTCGCGCAGTCCGCCGTGGAGCGTAATCCGGCAAAACGGATACGCGATCCAGAGCCAACCATCCAGTACAAGATGAGGTGGATAGCTCGCCCACGGGATTTTGCACACCGGGTCGGCTTGGTCCGCATTCGGCGAGACAGAAGCCAGAACCTGCGATCTGCTCGTTTCCAAGTTGAACGAGAGCACCTCGTAGGTTCCGGCGGTCGTTCGTAGTCGACGTGCTATCATGATTTCATCACTGTGTATCAGACTTATCCACTCGCAGATTCCTTCCAGCGGGAGCAGGTAGGTTAGCTTATCGTCCCTTGTATCCACCGACCACAGTCCCGTGTACGGCGTGCCGCCCTTGTAGATGCCGATGTCAGTGGTAAACAGCATACGGTGCCGTGATGGGTCAGCGATCATCTGCCGGACGAAGAACGGTGGCGAAACGTCGTCTAGTGCACTACGCTTCTCCTTGCGCAACGAGGAGGCCAGTATCGCAATTCGTCCCGTTGCCAACTCGCACTTGATGAGATAACCCGCGGTACCTTGGTAACCCGAGTTCGTGCCCATACCTGCGTAGAGTTTGCCGTCGCAGCACGCCGAGGCCGAGACGTGCTTGGATGGTAGCCCATTGGTTTCCGTTAGACGATTGATGGCTGCTGCACCAAGCGGAAAGATTACGATCTCATCTTTTACAATTGCGCTGTAAAACTTCTCTTGTGGACCATCTGGCGGGATTCGGTCATATCGTTGTGGCGGACTAGCGTCCAGTGGCACGCGCACGAGTTGGGGTTGCTCAGCGACTCTCCCAGCCTGAACTACATCCAAGCCCCACACCGAGTCACCGAATATGCGTGGCTGCAAGAGCGGACGCCTGCCATCGTACAACAACCGCGCAGTACTCCACGGCGCCGCTGTTGGCGATTTTAAACTCGGCTCTTGTGCGACGAGTGAGTCCCGAAGTTGTGCCAATTGCTGATCGAGGGGCCCACGCCACGAAGAAGGTGGTTCGGAGATTCTGCGGCAGTCTGGCGACTCCAACAGGGCGAGCAGACGCCCCAAGTCCTGAGCGCAAACCTTGGGATCGCCTTTGGACACTATTTCTTCCTTGTAACGGGGAAACACCGAGGCCATGTACTGATAAGCGGCGTAAATCTCCGATTTCGGATCGACTGTTGCCATCGCCACCCAATGGACATATTCGCGACGCTCCAACATAAAGTCGAATAACTCTTGGTACTCCTCGCGGCGCATCGCGGGATCCGGCAGTAAGTCAATCGTGTCTAGCAAAGCTTGATAAACGGCGACACGATAATCGTCCGACTTCTCGCACGGCGGATTTGAGATTATTCCTTTGCCGAGGTCCTTGATTTGCGCCAACTGCCTGTCGACCGCTTCGCCTTCACCGTGTTCCTTCCGCACAACCGCTGCAAATTCGCTCATCATCGCGTAAAGCTGAAACAACGGTTCTTGACGACGCCTGAGCGCATCGAAGAAAACTTGGAATCGTGCCAGATCGGGTTCGCCGAGGCTCCAACACTGGCCATGGCAACCTTCGTACATCCGGCTTGGCTCCTTGATTCGATACACGATCGGCGTCAGCATCCAATTTACGGCCTCGGTCTTGACATTGCACAGCCCGCGCTTGTCCAGCAGAGCCAGCCAGTGATCCAGTGTCTCTAACGCATCGGCGGCCCATGCTTCCGAGGTTGCTGAACCGAACTCGAGTTCGTTGATGAGCCAGTAGAAAACCCCTGGGCAGCAAATGGACAAGACTTTGTCCGGACCGGCCGCAAACATGGGCCGCGCCCGGAATTCAACCCGAATTCGCCGATACTTGGCCTGCAACTCAGCAAACTGGCGGCGCGACTCTTCATCATAACCTTCTCTGACATTGCGCGCCCGGTGGAGAAATGTGTAGAAGGTCTTCTCCTCCGTCGAGGGATTGAAGCGAGGCATGCGATCAGGCGGCATCCCAGCGCGAATTTCCAGACACAGGTCTGCTCCGCGATGCGCCAGACTCAGTGCTCGCTTCAAGTTATCGGGCGTTGTGTTGGATGCCCATGAATTTATCTCCGGCTGGCCTGGAGCGAGAATGTCACTAGCAACCTTCAAGAGCGCATCGGCGAGCAGCGCACGCAACTCCTTGTCGGTCGGATTCAACGCGTACGCCGCCTCCGCGGCTTGAAGGCCCTTGGCGAATTGCATGTGCTCGATAAAGAACGTGGCTTCCTGTCGGAACCGTTGCGCCTCGCGCGGGCGATCGACGCTGCGGAGAGTGGGCGTGGCATTCAAAGATCGAGTCAGTTTCTGGAGCAGTAACTCCACCAAGTCTGTTACATGTTCGATGCTTCCATCCGCATGGACTTTGCCCAAGCTTGTCCCGGAAACGTCGCTCAGAAACACCGTGGCTTTCACCCCGTTGCTCTCATCCGCGCGGGAGAACTCGAGTTCGAGAAGCGTCAGCGAGGGCAGCAAATCATTCGCGTGATCGTTTGTCGGCAACAGGCGCTCGCGGTTGATTTGTTCGAGACGTTCGCGTTCGAGCACCGCGAGGCTTGCAGAACCAAGCAGGCCACGCTCCAATAGCTGCCCCACCGACTCACAGAAACTGTCCATCGCACGAGGCAACTCTGCATTGCGGACGGAAAGCAAGCACACAGTGCGGAGATTGATGGCTGGCCGCAGACGCTTCTCGCAAGCTTCATGCACGGCTGCAACGATGCCGTCGGCTGTCTTGTCCACACCGCCAGCGGGGAGCGTGGCGTCCCACAGCTTCGCGCCGCTACGGGCGTCGAAGACAACCAAGCCCAGCGCTTCCTGACTGTCGGGAAACGTTTCCAAGGTGGCGAACACTTCCACTCCGAGCAGCTTGCCGACGGCCAGCGCTTGCGCCGAATCACTGAGGCCGCAACGGGTCAGCTTCTGCTCGTCCAACACCCGTTCGACCAGCGTCCGCTCCACCAACGCGATATCCTTCCCCGCGCTCAACTTCGCTTCCGCCAGCGATAGCACATTCTGCCCCGCCTCGCCCCCGCACGTGCTTACGAGCGCCACACGCGTCTCGGCGCGAGCAGCGGCAGAACTGAGGCAAAACAAAAGCGCCAGCCAACACGATGCACACCACCGGTTGAAGATGGAGTTCGCTCCTACGAATGGATGTCCTGTTGCAGCCATCTTTTTAGTTTCTTCCTCGCCACAAAAATCCGCCACGAAACGGTCGTTTCAGAGCAGCCCAGTATGCGCGCGGCCTCCGCGTGATTCAGTCCGTCGTACACTGTCAACACAACCGCCGCGCGCTGTTTCGCCGGCAACTGCATCAGCGCTTCCTGAACGCGGACTGTCAATTCGTCTGTTCCGCTGGAGGTGCTGTGGTCGCTGTCGGCCCAATCTTGGTGGAGTTTCTCTCGGCGCTGGGTGCTCTTTCTCCAATTCAGGCAGGTGTTCACGCCGATGCGGTACAACCACGACGAGAACTTGGCGTCGCCACGAAAGCTGCCGAGCCGACGAAACGCTTGGATGAAGATTTCTTGGGCGAGGTCCTCGGCATCGGCTGAGGATCCCGTCATGCGAAATGTCAGCGCGTGAATCATGCGTTGGTACCGTCGGACGAGCTCCTCAAACGCCTCGGGGTCGCCCGACTGACTCCTGCGCACCCAGCCCAATTCCTCATCGCGCTCCTCCATAGGCCTATGATTTGATTCTACTCAATTCGACAACGCGGCACGACAAATCCTTTGCCCGATCTTCGGCCAATGTGGGGAATACCCCTCTGTGCCGCCGAGGGCGACTGCCAGCAAGTCAGGCTTTCTTGCCGCGCTTTGCCTTCGCGAGCACGCTCGCGCGGGTGCGGAGACGCAGAGCGTTGAGATGGATGAAACCGGTGGCGTCGGTCTGGTTGTAGGCGCCTTTGTCGGCTTCCATCGTCGCAACGTGCGGGTTGTAGAGCGACACCGGGCTTTTGCGGCCCGCGGTGATGACGTTGCCCTTGTAGAGCTTGAGACGCACGGTGCCGGTGACGTTCTTCTGGCTCTCGGTCACGAGCGCCTGCAACGTCTCGCGTTCGGGGCTGAACCAGAAACCGTAATAGACCAGTTCGCTGTACTTCGGGATCAACGAGTCGCGCAGGTGCATGACCTCGCGATCCATGGTGAGCGTCTCCATTTGGCGGTGCGCGCAATGCAGGATCGTGCCGCCCGGCGTCTCGTACACGCCACGCGACTTCATCCCGACGAAGCGGTTCTCGACGAGGTCGACGCGACCGATGCCGTGTTTGCCACCGAGCTTGTTGAGCGTGCGGATGACGTTGGCGGGCGAGAGACGTTTGCCGCTGACGGCGACGCAGATGCCTTTGTCGAAATCGAGGGTGACGTACTCTGGCTTGTCAGGCGCATCCTCAGGCGCGACGGTGAGCTTGAACATATCCTTCGGCGGCTCGGCCCACGGGTCTTCGAGGATGCCGCTCTCGTAGGCAATGTGCAGGAGGTTGCGATCCATCGAGTACGGCTTCTTCGCGCTGGCCTCGACTTTGATTCCTTTCTCCTGACAATAGGCGAGCATCTCGGCGCGGCCCTTGAATCGGTTGTGGAACTGGGGCAACCGCCACGGCGCAATGATCTTGAGGTCGGGCGCGAGCGCGGCATAGGTCAGCTCGAAACGGCACTGGTCGTTGCCCTTGCCCGTCGCGCCGTGCGCCACGGTGTCGGCGTTCTCCTTGCGCGCAACCTCAATCTGCGCTTTGGCGATGAGCGGTCGGGCAATGCTCGTGCCGAGGTAATACTGGTTCTCATAAATCGCCCCCGCTTGGATCATCGGGAAAATGAAATCGCTGGCGAATTCCTCAACTAGATCAAGCGCGTAGAACTTCGACGCGCCTGTGGCCTTGGCCTTTTTGTCGAGGCCCTTGAGTTCCTCTTCCTGACCGATGTCCGCGCAAAACGCGATCACCTCGCACCGATACGTCTCCTTCAGCCAGTGCAGAATCACCGACGTATCCAATCCGCCCGAGTAAGCCACGACAATTTTCATAGGGGAGCTTTCTACGACCGTTGCGGCGAAAAATCACGAAAAATCGCCACTCGTAAACTCGAGTGGCGTTATGAACGAGGGGGTGCAAAGTCTCTCGCCTGCGTTTGTGACCGGCGGCGCGACAGTTGGTGCAGCGCGCTGCCTGAGAATCTACCACTGTAAAGTTCACTCCGATTTTCTTCTGCGCAGGGATGAGATCGAGATCGAACGCGATGTGAGCCCGCCATTGACTCGCCAAGGCGCGTTCGTTACTGTCTGTGCTAATCATGATCGCGGGTGTAAGAATGAAAGGCGTTATTCTCGCAGGCGGTTTGGGCACGCGACTGTTTCCGCTCACCAAAATCACGAACAAGCACCTGTTGCCGGTTTTCGACAAGCCGATGATTTTCTATCCCATCCAGACGCTGGTGGATGCCGGAGTTCGTGATCTACTGATTGTCACGGGCGGCAACAACGCAGGCGATTTCCTGCGGCTGCTGGGAAACGGTAAGGTATTCGGCTTGCCGCATATCAATTACACGCA
The DNA here is from genome assembly GCA_050013395.1 of Verrucomicrobiia bacterium. Classification (GTDB taxonomy): domain Bacteria; phylum Verrucomicrobiota; class Verrucomicrobiia; order Palsa-1439; family Palsa-1439; genus JBEKZD01. The sequence continues at coordinate 11,744 of JBEKFI010000077.1, forward strand.
CCAAGAAGGCGAGGGCGGCATTGCCGACGCCTTGCGCCTCGCGGAGCACTTTGCGGACGGCGATAAGATCATCGTCATGCTCGGCGATAACGTCATCGAAAAGGACATCCGTCACGGCGTCGTCGCATTCAGAAAGCAGAAACGCGGGGCGCGTCTCTACCTGAAGGAAGTCCGTAACCCGCAGGCGTACGGTGTGGCCGAACTCCGAGGCGACCGCATCGTCAGCATCGTCGAGAAGCCGAAGAAGCCGAAATCCAACTACGTCGTCGTCGGCATCTACATGTACGACAGGCAGGTCTTCGACATCATCCGCACGCTGAAGCCGTCACGGCGCGGCGAGTTGGAGATCACCGACGTCAACAACGCCTACATCCGCCACGGCGCACTCGAGTACGAAATCCTCGACGGCTGGTGGGCCGACGCGGGCGCCTCCCCCCAGAAGCTGTTGGAAACCAGCGTCCTAGTCGCCGCCAAGAACGGAGTAAAGTTGTGACGCGCGTTCTTGTCACGGGCGGCGCGGGCTTCATCGGCTCGCACTTCGTGAAATTTGCGTTGCGCGCCCATCCCGACTGGCAAATCGTCGACCTCGACAAGCTCAGCTACGCGGGTAACCTGGAAAATCTCGAAGGCCTGCCCGATTCGTCCCGTCACCGCTTCGTGCGCGGCGATATCGCCGACCACGCGTTGGTCACCAAACTGTGGAAGGAAGGCTCCGCCGGCTTTGATTTTGTCGTCAACTTTGCCGCCGAGACGCACGTCGACCGCTCAATCCTCTGGGCCGACGATTTCATCAAGACCGATGTGCTTGGCGCATTCACGCTGCTGGAGGCGGCGCGGCAGTTTGCTGTGAAACGGTTCATCCAGATTTCCACCGACGAAGTCTACGGCAGCATCGAACGCGGCAGGTTCACCGAGGACTCGCCTCTCAATCCGCGCAACCCCTACTCTGCCAGCAAGGCAGGCGCCGACCGCCTGGCGTTCGCCTACTTCGCCACGCACAATGTGCCCGTCGTCATTACGCGTTGCTCGAACAACTTCGGCCCGAACCAGCATCCCGAAAAACTCATTCCACTGTTTATCACCAATGCGTTGGAAGACAAACCGCTGCCGCTCTACGGCGATGGTCGCTACGCGCGCGACTGGATTTACGTCGAAGATCACTGTGCCGCGATTGATTTTCTCATCGCGCAGGGCAAGGCCGGCGAGACATACAACATCGCGGGCGGCAACGAGGCCGAGAACATCGTCATCGCCCGCCGCATCTGCCAGCAGCTCAGCAAACCTGAATCGCTGATCCAGTTCGTCAAAGACCGCCCGGGACACGACCGCCGCTATTCCCTCGACACGGGCAAGCTGGCGGCACTGGGATGGAAACCGCAGCGCGATTTCAACCAGGCGCTCGACGCCACCATCGAGTGGTACGTCGCCAATGGACCATGGTGGCGTGAGACAAAGAGCGGCGAGTTCCGAAGGTACTACGCCCAACAGTATGGGCAGCGACTCTAAACGCACCATGAAGAGCACGAAGCTCGCGAAGAGTTTTCATGTTCTTCATGAGCTTCGTGGTTGAAATGAAAATTTTCCTCACAGGCGCAACGGGTCTCATCGGCTCGCACGTTGCGCGCGAGCTGCTTAAAGAGCGACACGAAGTGCACGCTCTGGTTCGCTCGCAGAGCAATCTCTGGCGCATCGAGGACATCAATCCCGCTCTGAGCGGGATCAAGCCAGCGCTGCGCCTCGTTCATGGAGATTTGTTGGATTCATCCTTCATTCCTCCGCCTTCGTCCTTCGACTGTTGCATTCATCTCGCGTGGTACGTCGAGCCGGGCAAGTATCTTGCGTCGCCAGCCAACCTGGATTTTCTGTGCGCCAGTTTGCGTCTGGCAAAAAACTTCGCAGATCGCGGCTGCAGACGGCTCGTCGCATCGGGCTCGTGCCTCGAATACGACGCCAGCGATAGACCGTTGAACGAATCCAGCCCCACCCGCCCACGCCATCTCTACTCGGCGGTCAAGCTTGCTCTCTATCACGCACTCGATGGTTTCTGCAAAACGGCCGACATGCAATTCGCCTGGACTCGCTTCTTCTACCAATACGGCCCCGGCGAAGATCCACGGCGGCTTGTGCCTACGGCTATCAACTCCCTGCTGCGCGGGCAGGTCTGCAATCTGACACCCGGCGACCAAGTGCGGGACTTCCTGCACGTCGCAGACGTTGCCAGCGCCGTTGTTGCCGTCGCGCAGAGTCGCTTGACCGGCGCGGTGAACATCGGCTCGGGCGTGCCCGTGACCATCCGGGAGATCGCGGGGACGATCGCGGCGTTGCTCGGTCGTCCCGACCTCATCGCGCTGGGCGCACAACCTTATCAACCCGGCGACCCGATGCACATTGTCGCAGACAACAAACGGCTTCGACAGAATACGGACTGGAAACCGCAGTGCGATTTGGAAACCGGACTGCGCGAAACCATCGAGTGGTGGCGGGCTCGTTTATGAATCACGCTCGGAGCGTGATGAACGATTGCGCACCGCCGCGACGCCGAAGCCGATCAGTGCCAGCAGACTGATGACGCCAGCGAGCGCGTACGCCCGTGGCGGTTCGTAGCGCAGCACGATCTCGTGCGTGCCTGCGGGCAAGTTCACTCCCATGAGTGCGCAACTCACGCGCAGCACCTCGGCCGGTCTGCCGTCCACTTCGGCGCGCCAGAACGGATAATAGCTTTCTGCGATCACGGCCAAGCAATCGCGGGGAGCGTTGAGGCGGATGCGGACCTGCTGGTTGTTTTCACGAGAAAGCTGCACGTCCGCCAGTGGCACAACCTCGCCGTTGCGCAGCGGCGCCACCGGCGCTTCGCCGTCGTGATAGACTCGCTCATACTTCAGGGTGGCGTCGGGGCCCGCGGGTCCGTGCACCAGCGGCCAGTTACGGGCCGCGAGCGCAAGCGCCAACCGCGGCGAGTTGCGGACATCGCCGTCGAAGAGGCACGCACGCCCGTAAGCCGTCACGTACGCATGCGCGGTGCCGTTGCGAAACGCGGTGAAGTCCTTGTTCTCCAGCGCGACGGGGAATACTTGGCGGTAGGCAGCAAGCGCCTGTTGCATTTGCGGCGACTGCATGTCGGGGTCGGTCTTGTCAAAGACGACGTAGCGCGCGGCGAACAGATTGAGCAACTCGAGCGACCCGCCACCTGTCTGGTTGAGCAGGCCGGTGCCGAGTGGCGCCATCCAATTGTAGAACGCCTCGTACACCTGTGGCTTGCCGCTCCACATCGGCCCGAGCAGGTGAAAATAGCGGCCCGAGATCGCGTAAGCCTTCATCCAGTCACCGTCTTGTTTGAGGGCGGCGTAAGTTGCACGGAGATTGTCGAGAGTGTAAGCGGGCACGCCATTGTCTTTGGCCGGCTTCTGATACGGCCAGTAATCAATCAAAAGAAGTACGGCAACGAGGGCGACGATCTTGGGCGTGTGTGTGCGCCATTTGTTCGCGCCGAGCACGTCGGTCACGAAGAAACCCGCCAGCATCGCGACGAAGAATGTCCCGGGCCCGTCGTAGAACACGTACGGCGCCCGGATCTCCT
>JBEKFI010000078.1:0-15287 GCA_050013395.1 Verrucomicrobiia bacterium
GTTTTTCATGCAAGGTGGCGCTTCTACAGGCTAATTTGCAGATTGAATCATCGCGACCGTCTGCGTAGCATCAGGCGGTTTCGCTGAAATTCAGGAAAAGGAAACATATTATGTCTAAAGATGCTCAGGCCACGGGCCTCAAAGGCTGGATCGGTTACCGACCGGAGATCAAGGTGCTCGATTGCACCATCCGCGACGGCGGACTGATGAACGACCACAAGTTCACCCACGACTTCGTTCGCGCCGTCTATCAAGCGGACTCGGAGGCCGGCGTTGATTACACGGAACTCGGCTACAAGGCCTCCAAGCGGCTCTACGCGCGTGACCAGTTCGGCTTGTGGAAGTTCTCCGACGAAGAGGAGATCCGCCGCATCATCGGCGACAAGAAATCGTCCGTGAAAACCTCCGTCATGGCCGACGCCGAGCGCACTGATTACCACACCGACATCCTGCCCAAGGACAAGAGCGTCGTCGACATGGTACGCGTGGCCACCTACATCCACCAGATTCCCACGGCTCTCGACATGATCAAGGACGCCCACGACAAGGGCTACGAGACCACGATCAATCTCATGGCCGTCTCCACCGTGCCCGACCTCGAACTCGATAACGCCCTGGAAATCCTCTGCAACTCCGAAGTCGGCACACTCTACATCGTGGACAGCTTCGGCACACTCTATTGCGAGCAGATTCAGGCGTTGATGCACAAGTTTCTCAAGTTCGCCAAACCGGCCGGCAAAGAGATCGGCATCCACACGCACAACAACATGCAGCTCGCCTTCGCCAACACCATCGAAGCGATCATCCTCGGCGCGAACATGCTCGACGCCAGCCTCGCCGGGCTTGGCCGCGGCGCGGGCAACTGCCCGATGGAATTGCTGTTCAGTTTTCTCCACAACCCGAAATTTGACCTCCGCCCTGTCCTCGAATGCATCCAGCAGCACGTCGAACCGATGCGCGAGAAACTGCGCTGGGGGTTCGCCATCCCGTACATGATTACCGGCTACCTCAATCAGCACCCGCGCACGGCCATGAAGTTCATGGAAGAGACCGACGGCAAGGACATCGTCAAGTTCTACGACGCGGCGATCGAAGAGGAGTAAAGGAACCGACGAACCACAAACGTTCAACTTTCAATGCTCAACGTCCAACGAGTTCAATCTCAGTTTCACCGTCCCTCCGCCGGCCAACTCGCGATCCACGGCGAAAACTCTTTGGCATTCTCGGCGGAGGAGCGTATGCTGGAGCCCTTGTGAACGTCTTGTTGCTTTACCCGGAGTTTCCAGACACGTTCTGGAGCTTCAAGCACGCGCTGAAGTTTATACGCAAGAAAGCTTCCCTGCCACCGCTCGGACTGCTCACCGTTGCCGCCATGCTGCCGAAGGAGTGGGGGAAGCGGCTGGTGGATCTGAACGTGCGGAAGCTGACAGAGAAAGATCTGGCGTGGGCCGACGCCGTATTCGTCAGCGCGATGATCGCCCAGCGTGAATCCGCGCGCGCACTCATCGCGCGTTGTCGTGCGGCGGGCAAGAAGATCATCGCGGGTGGGCCGCTGTTCGGCGTCGAGCACGAACAGTTCCCGGAAGTGGATTATTTCGTTCTGAACGAGGCGGAGGTGACGCTGCCGGAGTTTTTGCGCGACTTCGAGCGTGGGTGCGCGCGGCGCGTGTACACGTCGTCGGAGTTCGCCGACATCCGCCAGACGCCGGCGCCGTTGTGGGAGTTGGCCGACATGCGGCGTTACGCCTCGATGAGCGTTCAGTTCTCGCGCGGTTGCCCGTTCGACTGCGAGTTCTGCAACGTCACCGTAATGTTCGGGCATCGTCCCCGCACCAAGACGCCGGCGCAGGTCATCGCCGAGTTGGACAGCCTCTACCAGCGCGGTTGGCGCAATCAGGTGTTCTTCGTGGACGACAACCTCATCGGCAACAAACGCGCCCTCATGGACGAGTTGCTGCCCGTGCTGATCGCGCGGCAGAAGGGCAAGCGCCGCATCCCGTTCTACACCGAAGCCTCGATCAACCTCGCCGACGACGAGGAATTGATGCGTTTGATGGTCGAAGCGGGGTTCGGCACGGTTTTCGTCGGCATCGAGACGCCCGAGGAGGCCGGCCTGGCCGAGTGCAACAAGCGGCAAAACAAGGGCCGCGACCTCGTCGCCGACGTGAAACGCATCCAGCGCGCGGGCTTGCAGGTGCAGGGCGGGTTCATCGTTGGGTTCGACAGCGACACGCCGACGATTTTTCAGCGGCAGATCGAGTTTATCCAGAAGAGCGGCATTGTCACCGCGATGGTCGGTCTGCTCCAAGCCGTGCCCGAAACAAAACTTTATCAGCGACTGAAGCGGGAAGGCCGCCTGCTCGGCCAAACGTCGGGCGACAACGTGGACGGGACGACGAACTTTACTCCCCGCATGAACATGGAGACGCTGCGCGAGGGCTACAAGAGCATCTTGCGCCATATCTACGCCCCCCGCCCGTACTACCAACGGGTCCGCACTTTCCTGCGCGAGTATCACCCGCCGAAGATGAGAACCTCACTCAACTGGCAGAACCTTCGGGCCTTCATCCATTCCAGTCTTCGTTTGGGTGTTTTCGGCAGCGAACGCTTCCAATACTGGTACCTGCTTCTCTGGACGTTCTTCCGCCGCCCCGCGGCTCTCCAGACGGCCGTCACCCTCGCCATCTACGGCCACCACTTCCGCAAAACCTGCGAAGCGCTGGGGCTGTAGCGCTGCCCGAAACGCGAATCTAACTCACGCCAAGACGCCAAAGCGCAAATAGTCGCGCGGGATTGAGCTGCTCCTCCATGCTTGGCGTCTTTGCGGCTTTGCGTGAGGCTAAATCCGTTCCACGTGTTTTTTGGCTGCGTCTTCGCGATCAGAGCATCGTGCACAAAATTACCTTTTCCAGCCAAGCAGGAGGTGGCTATAAGGTGCGCTCAGGGAGCGAGCAACGAGGGTAGGACTCTCCGCAACATCTCTCAACCGACGGAAGGAGCGAAGTCCACTATGCCGCGACGGAACGATGTCCACAAGGTGATGATTATCGGTTCGGGGCCGATCGTGATTGGTCAGGCGTGCGAATTTGATTATTCCGGCACGCAGGCGTGCAAGGCGTTGAAGAGCCTCGGTTATCAAATCGTGCTGGTGAATTCCAATCCCGCCACGATCATGACCGATCCGGGCATGGCGGATGTGACGTACATCGAGCCGCTCAATCTTCGGGCGATGACCCAGATCATCGAGAAGGAACGGCCCGACGCGTTGCTGCCGAATCTTGGCGGGCAAACCGGTTTGAATCTCTCCTCCCAACTGGCCAAAGCGGGCGTGCTCGAAAAGTACGGCGTGAAGGTCATCGGCGTGAACTTGGACGCAATCGAGCGCGGCGAAGACCGGATTGTCTTCAAGGAAACGATGCAGCGACTCGGGATTCCGATGCCGCAGAGCGACCCTGCCTACAGCGTGGAGGAAGCGGAGAAGATCGCGGCGAGATTGGGTTACCCGGTCGTCATTCGGCCGGCCTACACGCTCGGTGGGACGGGCGGCGGGCTGGTCTATAACGTCGAGGAACTGCGGGTCGTGGCCAGCCGCGGCATTGCGGCGAGCATGGTGGGGCACATTCTCGTCGAGGAATCGGTGCTCGGTTGGGAGGAGCTGGAACTCGAAGTCGTACGCGACGCCAAGAACCAGATGATCACCGTCTGTTTCATTGAGAACGTGGACGCGATGGGCGTGCACACCGGCGATTCGTACTGTACCGCGCCGATGCTGACGATTTCGACGGAGTTGCAGGAACGTCTCCAGAAGTACTCGTACGACATTGTCGAAGCGATCCAGGTCATCGGCGGCACGAACATTCAGTTCGCGCACGATCCCGATACCGGTCGTGTGGTGGGCATATAGATCAACCCGCGCACATCGCGTTCGTCGGCGCTCGCGTCGAAGGCGACGGGGTTCCCGATCGCGCTGATCTCGGCCAAGCTCGCCGCCGGGTTGACACTGGACGAGATCCCGTACTGGAAGGAAGGCACGCTGGACAAGTACAAGCCATCGGGCGACTACGTCGTGGTCAAGTTTGCGAGTTGGGCGTTCGAGAAGTTCAAGGACACGCAGGACAAGCTCGGCACGCAGATGCGCGCCGTCGGCGAGGTGATGAGCATCGGCAAGACGTACAAGGAGGCGTTCCAGAAGTCCATCCGCTCGCTGGAGAACGGCCGACACGGGCTGGGCTTCGCGAAGGATTTCCACAGGCGTCCGCTCGCGGAGTTGATGACGATGCTCAACGAGGCGACCAGCGAACGCCAGTTCATCATGTACGAGGCGTTGCGCAAGGGCGCGGACGTGGAGGAATTGTATCGGAAGACGTACATCAAGCCGTGGTTCATCCGCCAAATGAAGGAACTGGTCGAACTGGAAGAGCGGATGCTGCAGTTCAAAGGCAAGCGGCTGCCGGACGAGTTGCTGGTACAAGCCAAGAAAGGCGGGTTCGCCGACAAGTATCTTTCGCAAATTCTGGGAATCTCTGAGACGGAGATTCGCACACGCCGCAAGGCGCTCGGCTTGGTGGAAGGTTGGGAACCGGTGCCAGTCAGCGGGGTCGAGAACGCCGCTTACTACTTCTCCACCTACAACGGCCCCGACCAGACCGGCCGAAGCTCGCGCCGCAAAGTGATGGTCCTCGGCGGCGGCCCGAACCGGATCGGACAGGGCATCGAGTTTGATTACTGCTGCGTGCACGCCGCCTTCACGTTGCGCGACGAGGGCTACGAGACCATCATGGTCAACTGCAACCCCGAGACGGTCTCGACGGACTACGACACCTCCGACAAACTTTATTTCGAGCCGCTGACGGTCGAGGACGTGTTGAGCATCTACGAGAAGGAGAAGCCCGAAGGCGTGATTGTGCAGTTCGGCGGGCAGACTCCGCTCAACATCGCCAACGAACTGGCTGCTGCCGGCGTGAAGATCCTCGGCACAACTCCGGACACGATCGATCTGGCTGAGGACCGCGACCGGTTCCGCCAGATGATGGACAAACTCCGCATCCCGATGCCCGAGTCCGGTATGGCCAGCAACTTGGAGGAAGCCCTCACCGTGGCCGGGCGGATTGGCTATCCGCTGATGGTGCGTCCGTCGTTGGTGCTGGGCGGGCGCGGCATGGAGGTTGTGTACGACGAGGAGATGCTGAGCAAATACGTGGTGGCGGCGGTCAACGTCACGCCCGATTGTCCGATCCTGATTGACAAGTTCCTGGAGAACGCGCTGGAGACCGAAGCCGACGCGTTATCAGATGGCGCGGAGGTGTTCATTCCGGCGGTGATGGAACACATCGAGCAGGCCGGCATCCACTCCGGCGACTCGGCGTGCGTGATTCCGCCGATCAGCATTCCGCCGCGTCATCTGGAGACGATCTGCGCCTACACGCGCACCATCGCCAAGGAACTCCACGTCGTGGGCTTGATGAACATGCAGTACGCGATCTGCAACGACAAAGTTTATGTGCTCGAAGCCAACCCCCGTGCCTCGCGCACCGTGCCGCTGGTTTCCAAGGTCTGCAACATTCCGATGGCCCGCATCGCCACACAACTCATGCTCGGCCGCAAACTGGCCGCGCTCAAATTGCAGGCGAAGAAGATCCCGCACTTTGGCGTCAAGGAGGCCGTCCTGCCATTCTCAATGTTCCCCGAAGTGGATCCCGTGCTTGGCCCCGAAATGCGCTCGACCGGCGAAGTTCTCGGCATGGCTGATTCGTTCGGCATGGCGTTTTTCAAGGCGGAAGAGGCTGTCACACCGCCATGGCCGTTGCAGGGAACAGTTCTGATCACCGTGTCCGACCGCGAAAAGGACGGCGTGGCTGAGGTCGCCCGCGAATTCGTCCAACTCGGTTTCAAGGTTCTCGCCACGCAAGGAACGCAGCAATTCCTCACCGAGCGTGGCATTAAGGTCGAGCCGATCAAAAAGATGCACGAGGGCCGCCCGCACATCGTGGATGCGCTCAAGAGCGGCGAGATCCAGCTCATCATCAACACGCCGGCGGGCAAACAGAGTCAGTACGACGACTCCTACATCCGCAAGAACGCCATCAAATACAAGATTCCGTACGTTACCACGCTCGCCCCCGGCCGTGCTGCTGCCAAAGGCATCGCCGCCATGCGCAAGGGACAAATCAGCGTCAAACCACTCCAGGCCTATCACCAGGGCATTCTGAACAGCCCGCCCGCCTGAGCGTAGCACCGTCACCCTCGCCATCTACGGCCACCACTTCCGCAAAACCTGCGCAGTGCTGTGGTTGTAGCGCTGCCCGAAACGAGTCTTTGACTTTTTAATTAATTGATGGTTTCATCCAAGCAGCCAAGCTGCCAACTCTTCGATCACGCGTCTGGCCTGGCACGCCGGGGTGCACACATCTTGACCAACGAATCAGATGAGACAAAGCCCATGAAAAAGAAAGTGCTGTTAACCAGCGTCTGCCGTCCGATGGGGGCGAAATATGGCGATGCGACGTCTGTCGGCTATGAACTGTTATACCGCCAGGTGCTGCGTGCACAGGGGATCTTCAGTCCGCGGACAGTGAACATTCAATTTTCGATCGAGTACATCGCCGAGAACCTCGATACGCCCACGGTGGTGTTGCAGTACCCATCGAAACGTGAGTTGATCCGTGAACTCAAGAAGGGCTACGATTACGTGGGCATTTCCTTCCTGATGGCGATCTTCCATAAGGTGAAGGACATGGTGGCCTTGATCCGTCAGTACGCGCCCAACACCAAGATCATCCTTGGCGGTTACGGCACGGTGCTGAAAGATGAGGAACTCAAGCCCTATGCCGACTTCATCTGTCGCGAGGAAGGGGTCGCGTTCATGCGCCGGCTGCTGGGTGAACCTGAAATCCCAATGCCGTACAAGCAGCCGCTGATCGTGAGCGATCTGAAGGTGTTTGGATGGAGGGTGTCCGGCGCGGGAAAAATCTTCGCTGGGCTTGGCTGCCCCAACGGCTGTGATTTCTGTTGCACGTCGCACTTCTTCAAGCGTAAACACATTAAGCTGCTGCCCGATGGCAAAGACATCTACGACGTCGTGAAGCGTTACTTGGACTTGGATCCGAACCTGGTATTTCTGATCATCGACGAAGATTTCCTGCTCAACAAGAAGCGGGCGATGGAGTTTCGCGACTGCGTAATGAAAGGCGGCAAGGCCCTGTCGATCTTCGCCTTCTCCAGCATCAAGGCGATCAGCCAGTACACCGTCGAAGAAATCCTAGAAATGGGAATCGATGGCTTCTGGATCGGCTACGAGGGAACACGCTCGGGTTACGCCAAGCAGCAAGGACGGCCCGTCGAAGAGATTCTTACGGAGTTTCGCGAGCACGGCATTACCGTCCTCGCTTCGATGATCCTCGGATTCGATTATCAGAACCGCGAGGTCATCGCGCAGGAATTGGACGGGTTGATGAAGCTCAAGCCTGCGCTGGCGCAGTTTTTGATTTACGGTCCCGTGCCCGGCACGCCGTTTCATGCGCGGGTCATGAAGAAAGGACTGCTGCACGAACAGTACATCCGAAACCCCGAACTGATGTACCGAATCGCGGATGGCTTCACCGCGGGGATGAAACACCCGACGCTTTCTGCCACGGAGATCGCAGAACTGCAGCGCTGGTGTTTCGAAGAGGATTTTCAACGGCTCGGTCCGAGCATCTTCCGCGTCCTCGAAGGACGGTTCCTCGGCTACCAGAAACTCAAGGGTTCACCGAACCCATTCCTGCGCCAGAAGGCCAAGGTTTACGCCGAAGATTTGCGGTGCGCGTACCCGGTGTTCCTTGCGGGACGACTGCTCGGTCCCAACGCTGTGGTGCGGCAGTGGATTGGCGATTTGGAGTGGCAAATCCACGCGGAACTGGGACGGCCCACACTGGTACAACGACTCAAGTCAGTTGCGGCTGTCGGGGCCGCGCTGTGGACGGCGATGACGTTGAAGCTGGATCTCTTTCAGCATCCCAAACTGATGCGGACGACATATCGGATGCCTGAGGAGCGCTGGAGCGCATTCAAGCTCTGGGAAGAAATCCCGCAGAAAGTCTCGATCCCCGATCTTTCCATCCAAGTCGAACTCCAACATTCCAGGAAGCAAGTGTGGATGCGCCTGGAAGGTGTCCTCTCCGCCGAGCACGCGGAAGGACTCGCCCAACGAATCCGCGATTCCTTGGAGCAGAGCAAGAGCCGTCTTGTTCTCGACCTGAAGAACCTCCACTGGGATAAAGTGGACAACCTGCGTCCGCTGCAAGAAAAGCTTGCGGCCTACCGCTCTCGCATCCGCGTGGTATTACCCAAGCTCGCCGCCGCTCATCCCGAATTGATCATTGTGGCAAGTGCGTTCAACCACTACAAAGGTTGAGCCGCTTCTAACAGACTTGGCGTCTTTGCGCCCCGAAAAAAGATTCGGGGTAAACCTTTGCGTGAGGCAGAATCCGTTCCACGAGGTTTGTGGCTGCATCTTCGAAATCACCGCGTCGCCGAACTGGCTGCACCCTCGCCATCTACGGCCACCACTTCCGCAAAACCTGCGCAGTGATGGGGCTATAGTTCAACCGTTGGTTGCCGGTGGTTTTGGCCGGTAAAACACCGCTACCTTGCCGACTTGCTTAATCAACGCCGCGCCGGTTGCCTCAGCAACCTTACCGGCCAGCACGTCACGTTCGTCCCGGTCGTGGTCGAAGCGAATCTTGATCAACTCCCGCGCCAGCAACGCCTGCTCGATGCTTTGCAGCACCGCCGCCGTCAGTCCGCTCTTGCCGACGTACACCACCGGCTCCAGCCGCTGCGCCTCGGCCTTGAGTTTGCGGATTTCGGCGTTAGTCATGTGATGCGGGTGGGGTTCTCGATCAACTTAGGCATGATCAACTTCCGCGCTTCTCCTGCTTCAACCAAATCAGGCGTTCCCGGTCGACGCGATCTTGGTCGCGGTAGGTGGACTTGCTCTTGATCAAGGCATCGAGGCTCGCGTAGACGATCCGTACGCCTTCAGCGTCGAGCGTTTGCGCATCGCGAATGGCCTCACTGTAATCGAGCGTCCACGCTTGCTTGGCTACGTCCACCATGATGGCGTCGGCGACCTTTACAACCACGTTCTCTTCAAGGTCTTTGACTGTTAGTTCCCGCGCCGCGCCGTCCGGCAGTTCGGAGAGCGCATTGAGCACGCGCTGCAAGTTCTCGGGCGACGGCTCAACGAGCAGGTCAACGTCCTGCGTTGACCGCACCAAACCGTGGAGTCCACAAGCGCAACCGCCCACGAGAACGTATTTGGCCTTGTGCTGTTGGAGGAGACGACAGACGTGCAACAACTCGTCGTCGCTCAGCGGAGGCGCGGATTGGTTTGGCTCTGTCGCCATTTTTCGAGGTCTTCCCAGGTGCGGAACTTGAAGACTTGGCCGCGCGGTCGTGGATAAGGGTTCCAGCGATCAAGCCGCTCACGCATCCGACGGAGTTGCACCAGATATTCCGCCGGCGTTTCCGCGATTCTGTCCCCGACCACTTTCACGCCGGTAGGATAAACGAAACGACCTGCCTTCGTAAACTCATTTCCGCCGTCCCGCACATATTGGCGATGCTGACGGTCATGCGACTGCGGGATGCGTGAGTTCACCCGTTCCGCTGAATTCCTCGATGATCTGCGGCTTGTTACCGGCAGCCGCGGTGTGGGTGGGTTTGGAAATCAGGGCAGGCATGGCGGATTCTCCAAGATTCAATAGATGACGACCTTATAGTCCAGCACCCTTTTCGAAAGGAACCCGATTGATCCCTTTTCGGCAATAGCGAAAGCAAGCATCATGTCACGCAGCCCACACTGCAATCTGTCAGCCAAGTCGGCTTGCTGCTCGAAGTAATTCTTGTCCCGCTCGGCTTGCGTCAGCTTGTGTGCACTGAGTTTTCGCAATTCGTTAATTTCCTTCAAAGTCGCCAATGCTTGTTCGATCTCATTTGAGAGAGCGTTGTGCTGTTTGAAATAGAGTCGCAGCAATTCCCGGCGCTGCTCGCGTTTTACGCAATCGGCGACTTTACTCTGCACATCGGAGGCCGTAATGCGCCTCGCCAAGGTTTGCATGTTGAACTGCATTATCGTGCACAAGTCTTGGGCAAACTGCATCATTGCTTTCCTCGAATTGTATCCGAGGGGTGCGAGAAACAACGGCTCTTCGTCGGGCAGATTTGGGAACAGCACGTCCGGCTGGAAAAGCTTTTGGATTTCCCTCAGGAACAGATAGATTGCTTCATAGATGCTGATTGTGTCGCTAAAGCGACCTGTTATCATTGGTTGGTAATAGCGCCGGTCTATCTTCGGCCCCTTCCTCTTTGAACGTCGAATCTCGTGAAGTTTCCAATGGAGTTGGTCTGCGGGCGACAAAGCATTTAGGTGCGACAGGAGCACCACTACGCACGGACTTCCGTCGGGTTTGTGTCCCCAAACGTATTGCTGAAGCGCAGACAACTCGACGCCGGAGCCGTGCTTTGTGCTCAAGCGCGTCATGCGCAGGCTGTAATTCGGGTCGTTCCGATACTTCTCTAAGACGCTTGGCTCGAAAAAATGAACTTCGAGCTGCTGATTGGACTTGCGCAGTCGCTTTGTGTAGTACCCGACGCGCATCGCACTCATGATTTGCTACATCTTCGAAATCACCGCGTCACCGAACTGGCTACAGCGGACTTCTCTTGCGCCATCCATCAAGCGCGCGAAATCATAAGTGACGGTCCTGGCGTTGATGGCGCCGTCCATGCCTTTGATGATGAGGTCGGCGGCTTCGGTCCAACCCATGTAGCGGAACATCATCTCGCCGCTGAGGATGACGCTGCCGGGATTGACCTTGTCCTGATTGGCGTACTTCGGTGCGGTGCCGTGCGTGGCTTCGAAGATGGCGTGGCCGGTGATGTAGTTGATGTTGCCGCCGGGGGCGATGCCGATGCCGCCCACTTGCGCGGCGAGCGCGTCGCTGAGGTAATCGCCGTTAAGATTGAGCGTGGCGATGACGTCGAACTCCTCGGGACGTGTGAGCACTTGCTGGAAGGCGACGTCGGCGATGGCGTCCTTAATAATCAAGGATGAGGGATGAGGCCCGCCGGTGGGCGGGTCCGCCCACGCCGGAAGGCGGGTCCGCCCACCGGCGGACTTGTGGCGTGAGATGAGGGATGAAGTTTGGGGATGCGGAATGGAGACCCACGGGCCGCCGTCGATTTCGACGGCGCCGAACTCGCGTTTGGCGAGAGCGTAACCCCAGTCGCGGAACGCGCCTTCGGTGAACTTCATGATGTTGCCCTTGTGGACGAACGTGACGGACTTGCGCTTGTTTTTGATGGCGTACTCGATGGCGGCACGGATGAGCCGTTCGCTGCCTTCACGGGAAACGGGTTTGATCCCGATACCGCTGGTGGCAGGGAACCGGATCTTCTTCACACCCATTTCCCTCTGTAGAAACTCGATGATCTTCTTCGCCTCGGGCGATTCGGCGGGCCACTCGATGCCGGCGTAAATGTCCTCGGTGTTCTCGCGGAAGATCACAATGTCCACCTTCTCGGGGTGTTTGACGGGGGAGGGGACACCATTGAACCAGCGCACGGGCCGCAGGCAGACGTAGAGATCAAGCATCTGGCGCAGCGCGACGTTCAACGAGCGGATGCCCTTGCTGACGGGCGTGGTGAGTGGGCCTTTGATGCCGACGAGATAATCCTTGAATGCCGCGACGGTTTCGTCGGGCAGCCAGTTATTGAATTTGTTGAACGCCGTCTCGCCCGCGTAAACTTCCATCCACTCGACTTTGCGTTTGCCGCCGTAAGCTTTCTGCACTGCCGCGTCGAATACGCGGACAGACGCCGCCCAGATGTCCGGCCCGGTGCCGTCGCCGCGGATGAAGGGAATCGTTGGATTATCCGGAACGTTCAGCTTGCCGTTTTGAATCGAAATCTTCGCCATGTCCTGTAAGTATTCGTTGCCTAAAGCTGAGAGATGATAACAAACGCCGCTTCCGTGACAATACCGAACCGAGTTACGGAACCTTGATACCGGGGACGGTGATGCGAACGCGGTACAGGCTCGTTTGACCGGCAATGTAGAGGGTCTTCCAATCGGCATCGCCGAAGGCCAGGTTCGCGGGTTGCTGCGGCACTCTGATGATGCCAATCGGTTTCCCAGTCGGGTCAAAAACTTCCACGCCGCTCCTGGCCGCGGCATAAAGGTTGCCGGCCGTATCCACCTTGATGCCATCGGGAAATGTGACCTGACAGAACACGCGGCCGTTCGTGATGGAACCGTCGGAGGCAATGTCGAAGGCGCGGACGTGGTCGCGCTGAGTGTCGGCGACATAGAGTGTTTTCTCGTCAGGAGAGAGGGCAATGCCGTTGGGCCTCAAGAAATCCTTCACGAGCAACGTCAGCGTTTTCCCGTCCGGCGAGATGCGGTAAACGCCCTGGAAATCCAGTTCGCGCTGGTTCGGCGTCACACCGTACGGTGGATCGGTGAAATAGATCGCGCCATCGCTTTTGCAGACGATGTCGTTGGGGCTGTTGAGTCGTTTACCGTCGTAACGATCCGCGAGTGTGACCACCGTATCATCAGGTTCGGTGCGGCTGACGCGGCGGTTGCCGTGCTCGCACGCGAGGAGACGGCCCTGTTTATCGAGGGTCAAACCGTTGGAGTTGCCGCTCGGTGCCCGAAACGTCTCCGCCTTGCCGTTGGACCAGCGGACGATGCGGTTGGCGGGGATGTCGCTGAACAGCAGTTCGCCCTTGCTGGCGACCCACACCGGACCTTCCGTGAACTGAAAATTGCCGGCAACCTTCTCCACTGTGAGCGATTGGAAATCGCCGGCCATCGCGTTGGAGGTTAATAGCACTGCCACAGAAACTAATCGCGTAAACATGTCACGTTTCCTACGGCTTACCTTATAAATGGAGGTTAGTTGTAGGCCGACACTGTGTGTCGGCGAAATCTCGCAGGAAAACGACACCACGCCGCCTCGCAGAGGCGGCCTACAAGCATTTATGAGATGGCTTCTAATCATTTTGATTGATGTTTCTGCATCCAGTACTCGCGGAAGAAGCGCAGACGGGGTAACGACTCGCGATCCTTGACACGGTTGGTGGCCGCTTTGCCGGCGATGACGTCGTCGATGTGGCATACGGGGAAGCGGTCGCCGCGCCGCAGCTTCAAAGTCCTCGAACCACTCGGGTGGAATGGCGGCTGGTAATGCGACCTTCTTCACGGCGCCATTCTAAATCGGGGCGGGCAACCTGTCCACTAGCCACTGTGGCGGATGTGAACGATGTCGCCGTCCTCGACGATGTAGTCCTTGCCTTTGAGGAGAAGTTTGCCGGTTTCCTTGAGGTGAACTTCGGCGTGATGGCCGGTGTCGCCGGCGGAGGCGAGGTCGGTGTACTTCATGACTTCGGCGCGAATGAAGCCTCGGGCAAGATCGGTGTGAACTGTGTGCGCAGCATCCACGGCGGTTTCGCCGTGACGGATCGTCCACGCGCGGACTTCGTCTTCGCCGACGGTGAAGAAGCAGATGTAGCCCAGCGCTCTGTAAAGCAACCGGGTAAGAACATGAATCGCGGGTTCTTGAACGCCGAGCGCCGAGAGAAACTCGCTGCGCTCGGTGGGATTCTCGATCTGAGCGACTTCGGCTTCGATCTTCGCACACAGTTCGCAAACTTCGGAGTGCGGGCCAGTGAGTTTCGCTCTTGCCGCCCCGGCGAGTTGGGGATTCGGAACGTTGCCTTCGCCGCAGTTGAGCGCGGTGACCAGCCCTTTGAGCGTGAGGAACTGCAGGGAACGAAGCCGCTTTTCCTCGCCTTCGTGCCACGGATACTCGCGCAACGATTTGCCGGCTTCGAGATGCGGCTTCAGCTTTTCCAGCAGGACAGCTTCGTCGGCGCGTTCCTGTTCGAATTTGTGTTTTTGGTCCTGCGCAATGCGATTCAGGCGTGTTTCGATCAGGCTGAGATCGCTGATGGTCAGTTCGAGGTTCATGGCATCAATGTCGCGGAGCGGATCGACCGAACCGCTGACGTGGAACACGCTGGAATCCTCAAAGGCGCGGACGACGTGGCAGAGCGCGTCCATGTCCTTGAGCTTGTTGAGCCACTGCTCGCGCAGTTTCGGCTCGTGCGGCGGGGCGGGGGCAAGCGTACATTCGATCTCGGCGTACTTGGTCTTCTTCGGTTTGTAGAGCGCCGACAGCTTGTCAACGCGCGGGTCGGCGACCTTGACGGTGCCGACATGGTATTCGCCCGCGCGGCCAAGAAGATGATCGTGCGAGATGCTCGTCAGGACCGAGAAGACGATTTTCTTGCCGACTTGCGGCAGGCCGATGAGAGCGATCTTCATGAAGGGAATGGAGTAATGAGGTGATGGAGCGTTGGAGTGTTGGAGTATTGGGAACGATGGAACTGAGGCGGCTGTTCCATTACTCCAGCACTCCGTTCAGGCTTTCAGGCTGGCGCAGAAGGCTGCGATGCCGTCGAGGCCTTTCTGGATGTTTTCCATCGAACAGGCGTAGCTCAGGCGGATATGCGTGTCGCTGCCGAACGCGACGCCGGGCACAGCGGCGACTTTCTGCTGTTCGAGCAGCTTCGTGCAAAAATTGGTCGAGTTGAGCCCGAAGCTGGAAATGCTCGGCAGCATGTAGAACGCGCCCATCGGTTTCACGCAGGTGACGCCCGGAATGCTGGTGAGTTTGTCGTACATGTAGGCGCGCCGCTCGGCGAATGCCTTCACCATGTCGTCGATGAACGACTGATCGCCTTTGAGACCGGCAAGCGCGCCTTTCTGGGCGAAGCTGGTCGGGTTGGAAGTGGAGTGTGACTGAATCGAGTCGATTGCCGCCGCGATTGGTTCGGGCGCGGCGATGTAACCGAGCCGCCAGCCCGTCATCGCGTAGGTCTTGCTAAACCCGTTGACCGTGATGGTTAGGTCGTAGATTTCCTTGCCGAGCGACGCAAGGCTGACGTGCTGTGTGTGGTCGTACGTGATCTTCTCGTAGATCTCGTCGGAGAGGATCAGGATGTCTTCCTCGAGCGCGACCTCCGACAAGGCCTGCAGTTCCTCACGTGCATAGACTGAACCGGTTGGATTGCCGGGCGAGTTGATGATGATGAGTTTGGTGGCGGGCGTCATCGCCTCGCGAAATTCATCGGGTGTGATCTTGAATCCGTTGGCTTCGCTGGTCTGCACGATGACGGGTGTCGCGTCGGCCAGCTTCACCATTTCAGGATAGCTCAACCAGTACGGCGCTGGAATGATC
>JBEKFI010000079.1:0-20126 GCA_050013395.1 Verrucomicrobiia bacterium
ATGAGGTGCAAGTTAAGTACGAAATCATTGGGACTGTCCCGCCCAGCATACAGCGAACTGTAAGGGTGGAGTTGTTTTACATCTATGACGGGACCTACACACCGGGTTCGGACATCATCGAAGTGAAAGGTCTCCCTCAGTCCGGGACAATACTCAACTCGACAGTCGACTTGACCGTCCCATCAGGCGACACCTTCGGCACAACGCTTGGTGCACAGATTTACCGCGTATACACGGACGTCGAGAGTGTTGATCTTCCACCCTCTTTCGATCCGGGAACACCAATAGTTGTGGTCAATTACTACCGCGGAAGTACGTCAGGCCCTCGTCTCGACTGCTCGAAGGTGGCCCTGCCGACAATCACAAGCTCACTCGCTAATCCGGGGGACTTTGGTTGGCAAGGCGCGGAAGCAAACGATCCGTGCGTGAACGAAGACTCCTCAATCTCCGGAGAGTGGAGCCCTTACACTAACCCTGGCGGCACCTTGGTTCCTCCCTATCAAAACAGCGTTTATGCTGCTCCAAGCAGCGACATCTCCAAGGTGGTCATTCGCGGCGGACTGATGCAATCCATCGGTGAACTTGGTTACATCCACACACCTACACCTTGGCAGCATCTGACGCTGCAACCCGGCGGCGGCGGTGCTGGAATTCCTGACTGGGCCATCTTGGACGCATTCACCGTTGGCCCCACCATTGTTCCGAACGTGACCCGCGGCCGTATCAACATCAATAGTTTCATTAATCCCGGGCTGGCCACTCCGGCACCAAGCACGCTGCGACTGGTTCCGTTGAAAGCGTTGCTGAATAGCGTGAGCGCCTCCTTACCGGCCACGGCCGCACAATACATTTACGACGATGCGCGCACGGAGGCGTATGGCATGAATGGTGGATCTTCAGCCGGCATTTTCGACACCATCGGAGAAATCTGTGAGATAAGCTCACTCATTCCCCCCAGTGCCACATTGGAGAAAGACAAGGAGGCCACGATCCGCCGAATTGCCAACCTCCTCACCGTCCGCTCCAACATATTCACCATCTGGGCCATCGCCCAGAGCATTAAAGAGCCAAATCTCCAGACGGGACAGATGTTTGGAACGTTCCAGCCAGCCGTTGACCTGATTACCGGCGAAGTCAAACTGCAGGCCATCGTCGAGCGGTATGAGAACCCACCAGGCACGGTAAGATTCCGCACCAAGTACTACCGGTATTGGTATCAGTAAGTTCTGGCTGCAGGAGACAGCCGCCGGCCCCCGACGTCCGACCCGGGCTGCGCCGAAGGCTTCGCCGAGGCGAGTGTCGGGGTTTGGCGCGCCGCGAAGACGGGGAGACAGAAGCAGGAGACAGGAGTTGGCGGACACGCCCCGACTTCGTCCCGCAGGCGCGGCACTACGGTGGACCTGCCCGACTTCGTCGCGGTAAACCCCGCCTTCGGCGGGGTAAACTTTCGCGGCGGTCAGCGCAGCCGCAGGTAGTCTTCCACCGTGAAACCTGCGTCCTTGAGGATATGGCGCGTTAAGCCGCGCCCCAAGTCTCCATAATGCATGGGCACCACCACCGTGCGGTTGTCTCCGGGATGGAATAAAACTAGATGGCTGCCCCGTTGACGATCTTCAACGAACCCCTGCCGCTTTAGAAACCTGACGAGTTCTTGAGGCGCAAGGGTCGGCAGCCGCAAGCTCACCTAGGCGACCTCGACTTGGACCTCTGCCACGCGCGTGCTCTCCCGTGGGATCGGCAATCCTCGCGCCTCCAACGATTCCAAATACAGATCGATCGCCTCCCGAATATTCCGCTTGGCTTCGTCCACGGTCGTTCCAAAAGAATGACAACCCCTCAGCGCCGGCACCCACACATGGAAGCCCTTGGGTTCATCTGGCTCGATGATTACTTTGTATCTGCGAGATTTCATACAGTGACCACAGGAATGTCTGTGCGGATCAACTTACAGTTTCCCGCTGCCGAACGCAAGTGGGTTGTGGGGCACGCCCGGGGCCAGCCCCGAACGTTTTCGGGGCAGGCCAGACTTCACCGGGTCGGGGGTTCATCGAGGATGTCGAGGACTTCCTGCTCGATCTTGCGAGCGCGCGCCACGTCCAGCGCGTCTGCATCGGCAGACTCGATGAAGCGCCGCTACATCTTTTTTCGACACGTCGCCCGTCTGGCTGAAGCACGGCGACATCGTCACGATTGAGATCGAGAAGATCGGTCAACTTGGTGCGGAACGAGTAGGACAGGCGTCCCGCCTGTCCAACCGGTATTGCCAACAGAACGAGACAGGCGAGACGCCTGTCCTACTATCAGCGGACGGCTCGGAGAGCTGCCGCTCCCACACGATCAAGCTCCACGAAACTCTCAGGAGACCAGCTTTTGGAATCTCTCGTAGGCCGTGTCCCAGGCGGCGGCATCTTGAGGTTGATACGTTTGGAGCGCAAACGATTGCCGCACGACATCGCGCAGCGCGGCGAGCGACGGCAGATGACCGAGCGCCAACGCCTGAATCAGCACGTTGCCAATGGCGGTGCACTCGACAGGGCCGGCCAGAACGGTCCGGCCGATGGCGTCGGCAGCGAATTGGTTAAGCAACTGGTTCTTGCAGCCGCCGCCGACGATGTGCAGCACCTTGAACTTCTGCCCCGTCATCTCCTCGACCTGTTCGAGCGTCTTCCGGTAAAACAACGCCAGACTTTCCAAGACGCAGCGGATCGTTTCGCCGGGCGTCTGGGGCGGCGTCTGGCCGGTTTCGCGGCAGAAATCGGCGATCTTCTGCGGCATGTTGTCCGGTTTCCCAAAACGCGGATCGGCGGGATCGATCAACGTCTTGAGCGGCGCAGCCGCTTCGGCGAGCCTGACCAGTTCCGCGTAATCGTATTCCCTGCCCTCCTTTGCCCATGCGCGGCGGCATTCCTGTACGATCCAGAGGCCGACGATGTTTTTCAGGAACCGGATCGAGTTGCCGTAGCCGACTTCGTTCGTCCAGTTGTAGGCGAGGCTTTTCTCGTTGATGATCGGTTTCTTGGTCTCGATGCCGAGCAGCGACCACGTGCCCGAACTGAGGTAGGCCCAGTCTTTCCCCGCGCCTGGTACCGCCGCCACCGCCGCGCCGGTATCGTGCGAGCAAGTGGCCACGACCTGGACGCCGTTCAGTCCGGTTTCCTCGGCCAGCGCCGGCAGCATCGGCCCCAGCACGGTGCCCGACGGCACAACTTCGGGAAACAATTTCTTTGGCAGCCCGAGTTTCTTGAGCAACGGACGCGACCAGTTTTTCTTCTTGGGATTGTACAGTTGCGTCGTACTGGCCAGCGAGGCATCCACTTTCGCCACGCCGGAGAACAGGTAATTGAAGTAATCGCCGATGGTCAGGAACCGGTCCGCCGCCTTGAACAGCCACGAACGCTGCTGCGCGTCGGCGTGCAACTGGTAGAGCGTGTTCAGCGTCATGAACTGGATGCCGCTCTCGGCAAAAATCTCCTCGCGGGGGACGACGGCAAACGCCCGCTCGAATCCGCCGTCCGTACGCGGATCGCGGTAGTGATACGGCGCGGTCAACAGCGGCTCGGTGCCGCGCAGCCAGACGTAATCGACGCCCCACGAATCCGTGCTCACGCTGGCCACAGGCAGGCCGCGCGCGGCCATCCCGCCGAGTCGGGACAACCCGGCCTTGAGTTCCTCGAAAATGCGCAAGACATCCCAGCGCAACGTCCCGTTGACCCGCACCGGGCCGTTGGTGAATCGGTGAATCTCCTCCAGCGTGAGTTTCCCGTCAGCGAGCGTGCCGAGCATGACACGGCCGCTTTCGGCGCCAAGGTCGCAGGCGATGTAGTGGGTTGTTGCCATGGTTTATCTCCTATCCTTCAGCCGCGAATTCACACGAATCTACATGCTATAAGCTGCGAAAAACGTGGAATCTTTGTCGTCGTTTTGGGCCAGCGGCTGAGTAGCGCGGGCGTCCCGCCCGTAAGTTTGCGCATCCCGAATAACGACGGAACGGGCGGGACGCCCGCGCTACTGACATTGGAGCAGCGTCCCTCATGATTACTCCGCCACTCCATCACTCCGTCGCCTAATACTTTCCATACAGCGGGCCGAAATTGCGGCAGGCGGCGAAGTCGGCGGCTTGCGGCTCGTTCGCGCCGAACTCCGTCCACGCGCTCGGACGAAAGATGCGCTCCTCATCGAGGTTGTACATATAGACCGGGACGCGCAGCATCGCCGCCAGCGTGACCAGCTCGTGGCCGATGTGCCCGGCGCTGAATGCGCAGTGGTTCGCGCCCCAGTTGTTCATTACCGTGTACACGTCACGGAACGGCCCCCGACTTTCCAGTCGGGGCGCAAACCAAGTCGTCGGCCAGGTCGGGTTGGTGCGTTTGTCGAGCACGTCGTGAACTTCGTTGGGCAGGTCAACCGTGACGCCTTCGGCGATCTGCAACGCCGGGCCGAGACCTTTAACGATATTGATGCGCGCCGCGGTGATCGGCATGCCGCCGCGGGTGCGGAAACGAGTCGAGAACCCGCCGCCGCGGAAGTATTCGTACACGGCAGGGCACCACTCCGTTGCTTTCAGGCAGGCATACGCTTCCTCGGGCGTGACCTGCCACCACGGTTTCATCGTGGGTTTGCCCTCGACTTCCTGCTGGCCTGTCCCGTCGAGCGCCGCAGGGCCGCTGTTGATGAGATGGAGGATACCGCCCTCTGCGTCGCCTTTCAGCTTGTGGCCCGTGACGCGTTTGACCGACTCGGGACTCCAGTACGTACGCATGTCGGCGAAGATTTGCGCGCTGCCCGTGAGGAGGTGACCGAAAAGCATTGTCGCGCCGTTGAGCGCATCGTTCTCGGTCGCCACGATGTAAGGCTGGCGAATACCGTTCCAGTCAAACGAGGAACAAAGGATCGCCTCCAGAAAATCGCCGTTCGGATAATGATCGGTCCACTGCCGCTGGCCCTGGAAACCCGCCACGATGGAGTTATGCCCGTGCGCCTCCTCGCCGAATCCCATTGCGGCAAGGCGGGGATTGCCGACCATGAGATCGCGGGCGATCATCGCCATCTTCACGCAAAACTCCCATTCCGCTGTTTCCTGGGATCGTTCGCGTCCATGCCTTCTTTGCAATTCTCGCGCACCCATTTCACGGCGCGGGAGAACTCCCTTGGATCGTACATGCCGCGCTCGATGCGACGGACGAACTCAACCATATCCACGTTCATCACGCGCATGCCGAGGTAGGCTTCGAAGAATGCGTTGTCCACAACAGAGCCTGCGATACCCATCGAGGTCCCGCCCATGGCGCAGTAACTCTTGCCGCGCATCGTTGCGACGGCGAGACCGGCCTTGGCGAACTGCAGCAGCTTTTGCTTCACGTCCTCGGGAATTGTCGTGTCGCCGCCATCCTGCACGTCGCGGCCGTAAATGTTGAAGATGGGATAGCCCTTTTGATTGTGCCCCGCCGAGACCGCCGCGAGGTAAACCGCGCCGGGCCGCTCCGTGCCGTTGAAACCCCAAACGGCCTTCGGCAGCAGGGGATCCATGTCCATCGTCTCGGAACCGTAACACCAGCACGGTGTCACCGTGATCGAAACGCCGACGCCTTCGCGCGCAAACTTCTCGGCGCACATCGACGCCTCGGCGATGCCGCCGATGCAACGGTCGGCAATCACGCATTGCACTTTTGTGCCGTCGGCGTGGCGCAGGTTGTCGGTGATCAGCCGCGCCGTGGCCCTGGCCATGTTCATCGTCTGCTTTTCGAGTGATTCGCGGACGCCGCCAAGCCGGCCGTCAATGGTGGGACGAATTCCGATCCTGGGCAAACTGCCGACCAGCCGATTCGTGGGGCGATTCATTCTGATTGCGGTTGCGATTGCCATCTCCGTTCTCCCTTCAGTGGTTGTGGAAAGCCAGTAACTCAAGCCGTTAACAATCGGCTCTGAGCAGAGAAAATAGGACAGCGACAGGATCGAGAGCAATCGCAAACTTTCGCGGTGCTGGGACCCGGGCGGATCTTGTCACTGCCACCGATGTCGTGACTGCGCCACTATACCGGAAGAGACAAGAATGGATTTGGGCAACACGCCCTCGATTGCTGGCCCCTTCACATAGATGATAAGAACCGAACTGACCCCTTTCCCAAAAGAAATCGACTTTTCCCCTTTAGTTCTGCGCCAGAAAACCCTATGGTTTCCCGGCAAGGAGGACGTTCCCGCGTGAACCATCTGGTGGACGCGTTTTTGGATCATCTTACGGTCGAGAGGGGGCTGGCGGCCAACACCCGCACTGCATACTGCACCGATCTTTCGCAGTTTGTGAGTTTCCTCCGCCGCCATCGAATCGATCAGATCAATTCTGTCCAGCGCCAGCACATCACGGACTATCTGATGGAGCAACGCAACCGTGGCCTGACCGCTCGGAGCGTATCCCGACACCTTGCCGCAATTCGCATGTTCTGCCGTTTTCTGTTTCGCGAAAAAATACTGGCGACTGACATCACCCAGACGATTGATTCGCCCAAGCTCTGGCACACACTGCCACACACGCTCGATTACCAGGAAGTCGAACGCCTCCTGGCCGCTCCCCCAACATGCGCGAAACTCGGCTTGCGTGACAAAGCCATGCTCGAATTGATGTATGCAACGGGCCTGCGCGTCAGCGAGGTTGCGAAATTGACACTGAGCGAAATTAATTTTGAAGCCGGATTCCTGAGGACTGTCGGCAAAGGCAGCAAGGAGCGGATCGTGCCTGTCGGCAAACAGGCGATCTGCTGGGTACAACGCTATCTTCAGGAGACGCGTCCCTTGGTCGGCAAGGATGGCCGCAATCGCGCCGAAGTGTTTTTGTCCACGCGCGGCGGTCCACTCAGTCGCAAGACGATTTGGCATCTCATCAAGAAGTACGCACGCCATGCTGGAATCACCAAAAACATCACACCCCACACCCTGCGACACAGTTTTGCGACGCACCTCCTGGATAATGGCGCCGATCTTCGCGTCATCCAGGAGATGCTCGGTCACGCTGACATCTCGACAACGCAGATTTATACTCACGTTGACCAAGGCCGGCTCAAAGATACCCACTATCGGTTTCATCCCCGCTCCGGCCGGCGCTGAATTTCCTGCTCGACTTGCTTGGAGCCTGTGACTACGATTCCACTATTGCAGTTGGATTTCCGCCCCGAGATTCATCGAGGCCAAAATCCCACCGCAACAAATCGAACGAGCGAAGTATGCACGGACAGAAACTGCAGAAGACGATCGGCTACGAATTCAAGAATCCTGACCTCCTCATCGAGGCGCTCACGCATCCATCGCTGGCTCATGAAAAAGGGGGTCCGAGCAATCACCACAACCAGCGACTCGAGTTCCTCGGTGACGCCGTGTTGCAGTTGATGCTTACGGATCACATCTTCAAACTATACCCTGACCTTCCCGAAGGTAAGCTCACTCAAATCCGCGCCCACCTGGCCAATCGTCACGCGCTCTATCGGCGCGCGCAGGCCATCGAGTTGGGGGAATACCTGCTGCTGGGCAAGGGTGAGGAAGCCAGCGGAGGCTCCGAACGTCTTTCAAATCTCGCGGACGCCTACGAAGCCTTGCTCGGCGCGATTTACCTGGATGGCGGCGTTCGCGCGGCGCGCAGATTCATTGCCACGCAGTTTGCTGGAGAATTCAAGCAAATCAAGCAATCCACCCCGCGTCAAAATCCGAAAGGTCTCCTCCAAGAGCTTCTCCAAGCTCGATCGACGGCCAATCCCGTGTACCAAGTTGTTGACGAGTCCGGCCCCGACCACAACAAGTACTTCGAAGCGGTGGTCGAATGGGAAGGACGCGCAATCGGACGCGGACACGGTTGCAGTAAGAAGCAGGCTGAAGCGGCTGCGGCCGAGGACGCGCTACACGCCTTGGAGCAGGAAGAACCACCTAACCCGGATTATTCACGAATCTTTACGCGAGCGAACGGCCCCTCACCTTAATCCTCTCCCCACAAGCGGGGAGAGGAGATTTCCCCTCTCCCTTTCCAAGGGAGAGGGCCTGCCCGCTGAAGCCTCGGCGCAGGCGGGTCAGGGTGAGGGTTCGCGTGGTCACACCCTGTCGCGAATCTGAGCGTCTCGTGCATAGGTCAGGCTAAAGGCTAGCATCGCCGAGCCGCGCACCAGCCCGCTGTCAACGCAGGTTAATTCACGGTGGGAACAGAAGAGAACGGCGCACCAGAGGCAGGCTGAGACCTGATCTCGAAGCCAGATCGTTTGAAGATCGCCATCAACTCGGGGTTGCCGCGGCTGTACTGCGCCAATTCTTCGATGAGCGGATGTAACCGCTGTTGATTGTTTTGGATTTGGACCGCCTGGTGAGTTCGAAAGCCGGTCTCGGCGAGAAGGTTGCGATTCTGCTTCCAGACAAACGCATTGAACGCCAAGCTCATCGCCAGCAGGCCGAGCCCTAACCAGCAGGTTAGTATCCGTAACTGCCACAATGCCCGCGCCACATCAAGCGGCGGCTCCGGAGCAGTTGCGCCATGTTCCGTTGGCATTGATGGTTGATCGATGGGGCTTGCGTCTTCTGGCGCGCTCATGGCTTGAGATCCTGTCCTTGGTTCGTCGCGGTGGCAGACGCACCGCTGATGATCTGATACCGCTGTAGAATCTCAGCGATCTTGGGATCGTTGGCCGCCAGCGGAATGAACCCGCGGAGCACACTCTCAAGTGCTTGCTGCCGTACCGCCAACTGCTGCAATTGCAGGTCAGCCCGCACCCTGTCGCGATAGACCTCTCGAAATCGCAAAACGAAGTACAAACTGCCGATGACACAAATCGCCAAGGCAATCCCGCCGCACTTGACTGCAATCTGAAAATTTTTCTCGGTCATCGTAACAGCCATAGATGATTCAACTTGTCTTCGACGCCAACTTTCTTTTATCGTCCACTTCCTCACTCCATTGATCGAGCAAGCCGAAGAGCTTGTTCACGTCGAAAGGCTTCTCCAAAAACGCCGCCGCTCCACTCCGATACAGGTCATCCATCGTCAGCCCCGTTGAACGGAACTCACCCGACATCACTCGCCGCGCAGTTCCTGCCTCCAGCACGGCGCGCATGGCCTCCACTCCATCTCGGGTCGTTCCCATAATCTCATGACCCGCATACCGAATCGCATCCGAGATCACATCACACACCGCTGTCTGATCGTCCACCACCATCACGCGCAATCGTTTCTCAGAAGGCATACAAAGTCACTTTCATCTGGGTTCCGAACTGTACCGAATCCCGCCTGCCAATGCAAGCCCGCGCGAGAAAGGTCAAGAACACGAAAGTTCGTGCGGGAATCGCAATGCAGCACGGCAGGTGGTGAGCCCGAGTTAACGGCCTTCGTGCTCCTGGAACTTGTACTTCTTCGGCTTGGCTGGTTGCTTCTTCTGGGATTTCTGTGGTGTTTGATGCGGCGATTGCTTTTGAGTCTGGCTGGGTTGCTTTCGATGAAAAAGATTGTGGAAGAAGTTTCCAATGCCCGCATGCGCGTCGATGGGGGTGATGACACTTGCCGTCGCGATGCACGCAATCAAGACTGCCGATTTGAAACGAATGAGACGTTGCATACAGCCCGATAGGAGCAGCAACAGTGCCACTGCGACCTATTTGGAGACCCCGACTGTCGCAACCGTGGCTGAGCCATTCGTCGAACCTTGCGCCACGAAATGACCGCGTGCCGAGTTGACTTTCTGGCGCGATTGCTCCAAGGTTGCCTGACGCAGGATGAAAGCAAGGACAATCACGTTCGCAGTCTGTTTGCTTTATGTGACGGTTGCGCTGTTCGCTGGCAACCTGCATCACCACCACGATCAGGGCGTGCTGGCCCCCGACAACCAATGCGCTGCCTGCGTTTGGCAGATCAGTGCCCACACCGACGTGCCGCTCGTTTTCACCCCGATTCAGTATCATCGAGTGGAAATGCCCGTGCGCAGTTTCAGCGTGGAACCTGCGCACGTTTCCGTTCCGCTCACCTCTCACAGTCGCGCTCCTCCCATCGCCTCGGCATAACTCGCCGTTGGTGTCGTTCTTAATCTGAACCTCCGCGCCTGCAGTGTGGGGCGCGGTGAATATCAACTTTGGGAGGAAAATGTCTTGAAAAAGGTATTCATAAGTTTCCTGGCTGCTGCTCTCGCGCTTTTGCCCACGGTCGCGCGCGCGCAGACGGAAGAGGAAATTCGCAACAAGATCATGCAGGATTTGAAACCGTGGATCGAACAGGAAGTTCAACGTCGGGTGAAGGAAGCGTTGGAGGCGGCCAAGACGTCTGCGCCGCCCGCATCGGTCACGGCGCCCGCGCCGACCGAAAGCGCCGCCACACCCGGGAAGTCGAAGCTGACTGAGCAATTGGCGAAGGAGTTGTCCGGCCAGAGCGCGTTCCCGCCCATGTCGAACAAGCCGATCACGCTGTTCAGCGGTGGGGGAAGTTATGCGAATCTCTCGCTTGATGTTCTCGGGCTGGCGGGAATCTCGTCTCGCGCCGATGTCAGCCGCATAGATCCGGGGGGAGCGAATCAGCGCGGCTTCGAGTTGCAGGAAGCCGAGGTTTTCATCGACGGCGCTGTCGACCCCTACTTCTACGGGGCTGGGAATTTCAGTTTCGGGATTGATGAAAATGGAGACACAAGCGTTGACATCGAAGAAGCGTATCTGAGAACGACCTCATTGCCCTGGAATTTGCAGGTTCTAGCCGGCCAATACAAGACAGCCTTTGGGCGCCTGAATCTGCAACATACCCATATGTGGGATTTTGTGGACCCTTCATTGGTGAATGCCCGTTTCCTGGGAACGGACGGTTTGCGGAATCCGGGCGTTCAGATTTCCTGGCTTGCGCCAACACCGTTTTACACGGCTGCCTATCTATCCGTCCAGGATAGTCAGGGCGGGACGGCTTCAAGCTTTCTCGGATCATCCGGGGACGTACTTTTTGGTCGTACGCTGGAAGACCGTCGTTTGCGAAGCGCTGGCGATCTCCTTTATGTGCCGCGAATCGCCTCCTCATTTGACTTGAGTGACGAGCAAACACTCACCCTCGGTGCCTCCGCCGCCTTTGGACCGAATAGTTCTGGCACGGATACGCGGACGCAAATCTACGGCGTGGACGCGTATTGGAAGTGGAAACCTGCCAACGCCGGCGCGTGGCCGTTCGTGAAGTGGCAGACCGAAGCGATGTGGCGACGGTATGAGGCAGGGGCGGACACTGCCGCGGGACTTCCTGCTGAAACCCTCAATGATTGGGGTGCCTATTCTCAATTAGTCTGGGGATTCCACCAGGGCTGGACGGCAGCCTTGCGCGGGGATTATGTCAGCGGTGATCACGGAGCGTTCGAGCCGGATCCTGACCGTGATCAGCGCTGGCGAATTTCGCCCGCGCTCACGTGGTATCTATCGGAGTTTTCCAAGCTGCGCTTTCAATATAACTTCGATGAGATTGATCATTTCGGACAGGCGAACTCGGTCTGGATGCAGTTTGAATTTGTGCTTGGGGCGCATGGCGCGCATCCCTATTAAGTCGCGGAAAGGAAAAAATGCAAAAACAAATGACACAGATTGTTCTCAGGTTGGTTGTGACCCTCGGCATGGCCGGGGGAATGGCGCTTCCCGCGCAAGCAAAACTGAATGTGGTTGCGACCACGCCCGAGCTTGCGGATCTCGCGAAAGAAGTCGGCGGGGATTTGATCTCGGTCAAGGCCATGGCCAAACCGACGGAAGATCCCCATTTCGTTGATCCCAAACCAAGTCATGTCGTTAAGCTCAATCACGCCGACGCGCTCGTCGAGGGCGGGCTGACGCTCGAAGCGGGTTGGTTGCCGCCGCTGATTGCGAATGCGCGCAATCCCAAGATCGAAACTGGGCAGCCGGGATACATCAATGCATCGACAGGTGTCGCCCGTCTCGAAGTGCCGGATGTTCTCACGCGCAAAAAGGGTGACATTCATCCGCTGGGAAATCCGCATTGCTTCGTGGATCCGGTCAACGCGGGGATTGCCGCCGCAAACATTGCCGATGCCCTAGCGAAGCTGGATCCGAAATCGGCCGATGTCTACAGGGCCAATCTTCAAGAATTCCAGGCACGCCTCGATGCCAAGACCAAGGAATGGCAGCAGATACTGGCGCCATTCAAGGGCGCTAAAATCGTCACCTACCACAAAGACTGGGTCTACTTTTTCGAGCGATTCGGTCTCGAGGAGCTGGATACGCTCGAACCGTTGCCCGGAATTCCGCCGTCACCCGCGCATCTGGCGGAAGTCATCGAGAAAATGCGGTCGTCTGGCGCGAAGGTCATCATCATCGAGCCGTTTCATAATGCCAAGACGGCGGAAACGGTAGCCAGCCACGTGAATGGGAAGGTCTTGATGCTTCCTCAACAACCGGGAGCGATCAAGGGCACGGAAACATACATCGCGTTGATGGATTACCTGGTGAAGACAACAGCGGCGGCGCTGCAGGAGGCAAAATGAGCGGAATGTGGGAAGTGATCAAGTGGCCGCTGATCGCGTGCCTGATACTGCCGCCATTGCTGACCTATCTTGGCATGCACGTGGTGAGGCGGGGAGTGATCTTTGTGGACCTGGCGATGGCACAGGTCGCGTCCTTGGGAACGTGCCTGGCGCTTTTCCTTGGTTACTCCCTCCATGATCGAGCCACATTCTGGATTGCGCTGGTGGTCTCATTCGCCCACGCAATTCTGTTGAGTGCGACGCGCAATAGCGAGAAATACCACGTGCCACAGGAAGCGGTGGTTGGCGTGCCATTCGTTTTCGCCGCCGCCGCAAGCATTCTGTTCCTCAGCAAAGTCGCTGGCGGCCAGGACGAAGTCCAAAATCTTCTCATAGGCGACATTCTCAGCGTGACGCCCGCAGATGTAGTGCAGCGGGCCGCGGTCTTTGTGCTCCTCGCGATCTTTTACGCGTTCTTCCACAAGAAGTTAATGCTCATATCATTCGATCCCAGAGGCGCCGAGGCGTTGCATGTTCGACTGTGGGATTTTCTTTTCTACGCGCCGTTTGCCGTCGTAATCGTCAACTTTGTTGCAGTGGCTGGTACTCTTCTGACCTTTTCGTATCTGATTGTTCCCGCCGTGTGTGCCTCAATGCTTGCCGAAAGGTTTTACGCCCGCCTGCTGATCGGGTGGGGGATTTCCGCGCTTGCAAGCGTAGGCGGATTGGTCGCGTCCTGTTTGTTCGACCTGCCAACGGGCGCCGCCATCGTGTGCGCGCTTGGGATGCTGCTGGCGGTGGTTGGCACGGCGGTGGTCGTTCGAAAACACCTGCATGATCGAACGCGACACCGCCCCAACCTCATGGGCCAAGATGTCTGACCAGACCATGGACCGTGGCGCCGCAAGCACGAAATCAAGGCAGGGCGTTTCTCAGGCGATTCAGCCTTTTGCTGCGGCTTCCATGCCGCGTTCGTACAGTTCACGGGTCCTCTTCGTGGCGAGTTGGTAGTTGCCAAGGAACTCGTCGCGGGAGGCGAAACCGAGGCGCTTGGCCAGCCAGGCTTGCTCGCGTTCGTCGGTGGGCAGATGCGAGACTCTGGTGTTCTCCATGCGGCGGAGAACCGATTCGATCCTGCGCAGAAAAAGATAATGGGCCCGAAGCTGCGCGCTCTGGCTTTCGTCAACAATGCCGAGAGCCGTCAACCGGTTCAAAGCGGCCAGCGTGTGCGCCGTGCGCAATTGCGGATGCGCGTGACCGTGGCGGAGTTGAAGCGTCTGGATGAGGAACTCCACGTCGATCAATCCACCGAGGCCCGTCTTGAACTCCATCTCGGCGTGCGCTTGATCACCGCGCTCGGTCTCGATGCGATGCCGCATCTGCCGAATCTCTGCAACCTCCTTGTCTGTCAGCCCGCGCGCATACACGGCTTCGTGCACCATCTGCATGAAGCACCTGCCGAGGTTCTCATCGCCGGCCACAAACCGCGCCTTGGTCAGCGCCTGTCGCTCCCAAAGCTGGGCACGCTTCACGTAGTAATCCCGATGCGCCTCCAATGAGCTCGCCAGCGGCCCTTTTTCCCCATCGGGCCTCAGCCGCGCATCCACGGCGAAGAGCGTCCCCTCTGCCGTCTGACGCGACATGAAGTCGATCACCTTCGTCGCCAGCTTGCTCGCCATTGTCTGGCCCTGGTCGCCCTTGCCGCCCACGAACAACACGTCCAGGTCAGCGCCATAACCGAGTTCCTGTCCGCCGAACTTGCCCATGCCGATGATGACGAAGGGAAACTTCATCAGCTTGAGTTCCCGGCGCGCCTGCTCCAGCAAGAACCGCAGACAAGCCCCAGCCAGCGAAGTGATTTCCAGTTGAATGCGCTCCAAGTCCGCCAACCCCATCACGTCTTCAATCCCGATCCGCAACAACTGTCCCTGTTTCCACAGGCGCGCGCCCTCGATCGGTGACGCGTCACTCTCGGACGCGGCCTCGTCGCGGCTCATCCACGACGCCGTCAATTCTTCGCGCATCCGCTCGCGCGTTTTCGTCTCGACCAGCGCGACGCCGAGGCACACTTCATCGAACAACTCCGGCTGGCGCGCGATCGTTTCGGACAAAAACCGGCTCGCGTCGCCGAGCCGCATCAGTAACTCGACAAGCTGGGGATGACGCACCAGAATCTCGTAGAGCAACCCGCGCGACCCGTACGCGTTCACGAACTGCTCGAAGCGCAGCAGCGCTGCGTCGGGATCGGCAACCTTCCCCGCCCACTCCAGCAGCATCGGAAACAACCGCCCGAACAGTTCCTTGGTCCGTTGCGAGACGTGCACGAAACCGGAGCCGTGCAGCAACCCGTTGATGCTCCTGACTGCCGCGGGCACATCGGCAAAGCCGACGCGGCCGAGCGTTTCGGGAAGCGCATCGGGATCGAGCAACCGTTCGGCCTCGACCGTGCTCCCCTGCCCTGCGTTCGCCAGCACGCTCTGGTAGATTGATCGTACGGCGGCGGTGTGCGTTTGTTGCGCCGCAAAAAAGTCCTCCACCGTTTTGAAATTCAGACTGCGGGCCAGCCGGTACAGCGCATGTTTCTCGTTGGGAATCGTGTGCGTCTGCAATTCCATTTCCATCTGGAGCCGATGCTCGACGTTGCGGAGGAAACGGTATGCATTCGCCAGCGTCGCGGCTTCCGTCTCACCGAGCATCTTCGCCTTGACCAGCAACGGCAGGGCGCGCAGCGTGCCGCGTTCGCGCAGCATTGGCAAACGTCCGCCGCGCAGCACCTGGAACGATTGCACGATGAACTCGATCTCGCGGATGCCGCCGATGCCCAGCTTCACGTGCCGGGTCAGCCGGGACTCGGTGACGATTTCCTGTTCGATGCGCTGCTTGAGCGCGGCCATCTGCTCGATGATGTTCTCGCCCGCGTGCCGGGCGTACACGAACGGTTGGATCATCTGGAGGAATTCCTCGCCGAGAGCAGAGTCGCCGGCGACGGGTCGTGCTTTCACCAGCGCCATCCGCTCCCACGTTTCGCCCCACTCGGCGTAGTAATTCTCGCAGCTTTCCAGCGACCGCACCAGTGGTCCGGTCGCGCCTTCGGGACGCAACCGCAGATCGATCCGAAAGATCGTGCCTTCCTCGCCCGTCGTGCCGACGGCGCGGATGATCTCCTCCGCAAGCTTTGTGAAAAACAAGTGATGCGAGAGTGTCGGTGTGAAATTGCCTTCCTCGCCGTACACGAAAATCACGTCCACGTCGCTGGAATAGTTCAGTTCCTGTCCGCCCAGTTTTCCCATGCCGATGATGGCGAAGCGTCTCGCCGCTGGCTCAGCCTGGGCAGGCAACTTGAACTGGGCACGCAACGATTCGAGCGCGATCTCAAAGACGGCTTGCAGACACACATCGGCCACATTCGAAAGTTCCGGGGTGGTTTCCTCAACCGTCGCCAACCCGATCAAATCGCGCGCACCGATGCGCAGCGTTTCGCGTCGCCGGAACTGCCGCACCACGTCGTACTTCTGTTCGGGGACGCGAATCGACATGAGCAGTCGCTTGAGCTCGGCGCTCAGCCAGGATTTCTCCCGCGGGGCTTTGAGCGTCTCGGAAGCGATGAGAAAGTGGAGATATTCGGCGTTGCGCGTCAACGTGCCGGCCAATGCCTGCGAGTGGGCAAACACACGGACGATCAGGTCGATACGGTCGGGCGCTTCCTGAAGATAGTGGTAAAATATGTTGGGGTTCGGCAGCGCCGAAACCAGGCGCTCGAAGTTGACCAGCGCACGGTCCGGGTCGGCGGACTTTTCGCAGGCGGCCATCAGATGCGAAAAAATCTTCGCCAGACTGCTGCGCTGCAACTTGTCACTGTAAAGACGCGCGACGGCCGTGTGCGCACGGGCAGGCTCGCGGAATCCATGCTCCCGAAGAAGAGCCTGAGCTTTCGGTTTCGGCAACGGCCGGGAGGAAAGCAAAACGAACAGTTTCCCCCGGGCGGCGGTTGCTCTACGCGGTCGCGAGCGGGCCATGCGGGTTCACCGCTGCTGTTTCTGCATCAAATCCTTCGCGGACTCAAGAATCTTACGTTCGCGGCGCGTCAGGCTGTGGATGCCTTCGCGGGCAATTTTGTCGAGGATGGGATCAACCTCCTGCCGGACGAACTCTTCGGGAGATTCATAGCGCGCCCGCGGATCCGACCGGCGCCGGGGCCGCAGCAGCCCCGCAAACCGTTGCAGCCACAACAGCCAGCGTGGAGTCGCACCGTAGCCCAACTGCTTGATGTAAATGTAGCCCAGTGCCGCTCCGCCCAGATGCGCAAGGTGCGCCACGTTTGTATCGGTACCAGAAAGCAGCGGCACGAGATCGAACGCGACTGCAATCAAGGCCATGTATCTGGCCTTCAACGTGACCGGCAAGACAAAGAAGACGAGCAGCGTGATCTCGCGATCGGGGAACAGCGTTGCAAATGCGATCACACAGGCAAGCACAGCCGCCGACGCGCCCAGAACCGGCACCGTCGAGTGAAAATTGAACGCGAGCCACAGTCCCGCCCCTGCCAGTCCACCGAGAAAGTACAACCGCGTGAAATACTTCGGCCCGATGAAGTATTCCACCTCGCGACCGAAAAACCACAAGATGAACATATTGACCAAGATGTGCCAGATGCCGCCGTGCAGAAACATGTAGGTCAGCGGTTGCCATACAAAGCCGCGCCGCAGGCCATCGCCACTCAACGCGAACAGCGCATCAACGTACGGAACGCGCCCGACCGTGCAGAGCAGTTGAACGCAGAACACGATGACATTGACCCAAATCAGCAACTGGACGACGGACCCAAAATAGTCCACCCATCCGCGCACCGAGCCGGAGAATCGTTCGCGCGCCCCTCGCACCCTCGATTGATACCACGAATCCAACATCGCAACGGAAAATAGAACATTTCCAATGCGCTCGCAAATGCAATCGGGAAACATGGCCACGTGCCGCCCATCCACGGTAGGATAGGCGTCCCGCCTGTCCAGAGCGTAGGGTCAGGTCTCAACATAAAACAATTCCGCTCTCAGCCCATGCGCCATTGCTGGCGTCAACTCCCTGGTCTGTGCGAAGCTGGTGCGAAGCTGGGTCATTGGTGCGAAGCTGGTCACGAAACCGGGGTCGCGTCCAATTATTCTTCATTCCGACCAGCTTGGGCGGCTGAGGCTGCTCACCCCAATGCCGGGTTGGCGCCCGCAGGGGCGGAAATCGCGGGGAGGAGAGGCACTGGAGGCGGCGCTCTGTCTGCGTTCGGTCGAAAATCGGTGCTGAACGCGATCAAGGGCAGAAACCATCTCCCCCGGAGTCAGGAATCCGGTCTTGGAGCGGCAAGAAAAACTTGAAGGCACTGGCAGAGATGATATGCTGTTGGTTAACGAGACTGTATGAGGCGAGGTGTAGGTCATATGGGAAATGTCGGATGAACAAGCTCGACCAGAGTGTCGATGAGTACTTGAGGACCATCGGAGCGAGTTGCCCGCGTTTGCTCTTCGCCTTGCATGAAAGCCCGGAAGCGGTGTGGGGCGAGATCATGAGAATGGAATCGGCCTACTATGCTTTCGAGAAGGCCGGCTCCGGTCTGCAGGACAAATCAGCCGCGGCGCGCGAAATCATGATCCTCGTCCGGGCCCTGCGCGTCCAATTGGCCAAAGGGCTCATTGACTATGAGGAGTTTGCCGCGTTCCGTCAGGGCGTATCGGCCATCCAGCGTTGCGCGAACCGGTTGCGGAATACGTTCGGTGAAGAAGGCCCGGGGAGCAATCGCCGCTTGAAGATTTGCGCTTTTTACTGCTCGAACAATTTGGACGCAGCCCGGTTGGCCGATTTTGGCGAGGAAGTGGGCGGAGCCACGGTCAAGACCATCGGTCTACCCTGCTCCGGAAAAGTGGATGTGCCCTACCTGCTCAGAGCTTTGGAAACGGGCGCGGACGGGGTGGTGATCGTGGCCTGCAAGAAGAAGGAGTGCCGTCACTTCGAGGGCAGTCTGCGCGCCCATAAACGCGCCGAGGCGGTCGAATCGCTGTTGGAGGAAATCGGACTCGGCGCGGGACGGATGGCCGTCATCGAGTGCGCGAAAGACGGTGCCGGGCAGGTCTGTGGCGAAATCACGCAGTTCATCGAACAGATCAGAAGTCTCCCGCAAGGACGCACCCCCAGCGATGCGATGAACAAACAGGAACGCATCGTTGCATGAGAGTTGATGGCCAACTCGCCAGAAAAATTGACAGCGGAGAGTTCATCGTCACCGCCGAGCATGCGCCGCGGGTTACGGCAACTCTGTCTACCACGGAAGCGGCCCTGAAAGCCTTGGGCGGCAAGCTCACGGCGGTCAACATGGGCGACAACCAGCACGGCGTGGCGATGTCTTCCCTGGCCGCCTCGGCGGCGGCGCTCAAAACGGGCCTCGAGCCGGTTCTCCAAATGGTCACCCGCGACCGGAACCGCATCGCCCTCCAGTCCGATTTGCTGGGAGCTGCCAGTCTGGGGATCAAGAATGTGCTTTGTTTGTCCGGCTATCATCAGACGCTGATCGGCTGTCCGGAGGCCACAAACGTTTTCGACATCGATTCCACGCAGTTTATCGCAATGACCACCCGGATGTGCGAGCAGGGCCTGCTGGCCGACGCGACGAAGATCGACGGGCCGTTTTCGATTTTGGTGGGAGCGGTGGCCAATCCCTTCCTGAAGCCACTGGATCTCAACCTGCTCAGGCTCCACAGCAAAATCGAGGCTGGCGCCAGGTTCATTCAAACGCACGCGGTCTTTGACCTCGACATGTTCAGCCAATGGCTCGAGGCCGTTTGCCAGGCAGGTCTTGCGAAGAAGGTCGCGATTCTGGCCGGCGTGCTCCCCTTGGAGAGCGCAGCGGAGGCCCAGAAGCTGCGGGAGACCCATCCCGATTTTTACGTCCCGAAGGAAGTGATGGAAAGGCTCCAAGCCCCTGGCCACGGCGCCGGGAAACCGGGCTGGGCGATCTGCGTGGAAACCATCCAGAAACTAAAGACGATGGAGGGGGTGCGCGGGATTCATATTCTCTCGGGTGGCAAAGAAGCTGTGGTGCCGGAGCTGTTTGCGGCCGCCGGGCTGTCGTGACCGGGAGAAAGCGTGCCGGAAAAATATCATATCAAGACACGTCCGGTGCCCCCGCGACGGCCGCGCATCGGCAAACACGGCGTGGTGGACTGGCGGGAGGACTGCGCCCGGTGCCATAACTGCGTGAAGAAGGCCTGCGTCTATGACCGCTACCGGCAGGAGGCGGAGTATATTCGCAACCTGAGCGACGTGGAGGCGCTGTTCTTCGAGTGCATGGGGTGTTTCTCGTGCGTGCAGGATTGCACCAAGGGCCTCTTGTGCCTGTCCGTAAATCCCGTCTATGAAAGCCTTGGGAACAGCTACTGGAAACCGGACATCATCAAAACCACGTGGCTCCAGGCTGAAACCGCGAAAATCCCCGTCTCGGGCGCGGGCTACCAGGGGCCGTTTTCCGGCCCTGGTTTCGACTCGATGTGGACGGACATGTCGGAGATTGTTCGTCCGACCCGCGACGGGATTCATGGCCGCGAGTACATTAGCACGGCCGTTGACATCGGACGCAAGCCTCCGTTCCTGGCCTTGGAGGAAAGAGGGGGTGCGGCTGAACTGCCGCCACTGGTATCGA
>JBEKFI010000080.1:0-15085 GCA_050013395.1 Verrucomicrobiia bacterium
GTAGCCGACATTGAGGTCGCCCGTGTTGGTCCACACCGACCCGGTGCCAGTGACCAGCACGCTGTTGCTGTCGGCGCCG
This sequence comes from Verrucomicrobiia bacterium, assembly GCA_050013395.1. Taxonomy (GTDB): domain Bacteria; phylum Verrucomicrobiota; class Verrucomicrobiia; order Palsa-1439; family Palsa-1439; genus JBEKZD01. The sequence continues at coordinate 80 of JBEKFI010000080.1, forward strand.
GAGTTGATGCCGATATAACCACTGCCGCTGTTAAACACCGTGCCGCTGCTGCTGATCGCCAGCGAGTTGCCGAAGCCAAAGTTGCCGACACTGAGGTCGCTCCCGTTGGTCCACACCGACCCGATACCTGTAACCAGCACGCTGTTGTTGCTGCTGGTGGCGGCGAAGCCGACAGTGCTGGCGAGGGAGGCCACCACCGCGCCACCGTTGCTGATCACCAGCGAGTTGCCGCTGCCCAAGTAGCCGACATTGAGGTCGCCCGTGTTGGTCCACACCGACCCGGTGCCAGTGACCAGCACGCTGTTGCTGCTGCTGGCGACGGCGAGGAGGTTGCCGCCGATAGAGCCGATGCTGTTGACCACCGTGCCGCCGTTGGTGATCACCAGCGAGTTACCGCTGCCCGAGTAGCCGACGTTGAGGTCAGACCCGTTGTTCCACACTGACCCGGTGCCGGTGACCAGCACGCTGTTGCTGTCGGCGCCGGAGTTGTTGCCGATATAACCACTGCCGCTGTTAAACACCGTGCCGCTGCTGCTGATCGCCAGCGAGTTGCCGAAGCCCAAGTTGCCGACACTGAGGTCGCCCCCGTTGGTCCACACCGACCCGATGCCTGTAACCAGCACGCTGTTGTTGCTGCTGGTGGCGGCGAAGCCGACAGTGCTGGCGACGGAGGCCACCACCGCGCCACCGTTGCTGATCACCAGCGAGTTGCCGCTGCCCGAGCGGCCGACATGGACTTGGCCCGTGTTGGTCCACACCGACCCGCTGCCACTGACCAGCACGCTGTTGTTGCTGCTGGCGGCGCCGCTGCCCAAACGGCCGCCGACGCTCGACAGCACGCTGTTGTTGGTGATCACCAGCACATCGGCAAAATTGGTGTCTCCGACGTAGTAGCCGACCGTCCAGTTGCTGGTCACGCCGATGGTCACGCCGATGACGTTGGTCTGGTAGTCAGCGGTGTACTGCGCCTCGGCTGGTCGTGATCCGAGCACGATCCCGACGAGCAGTCCGAGGATTAAGCCCGCTCCGCGCCAAGCGGCGGATCCGCCTACTGGTGTGAAACTGTATCGCATTCGGTTCATTGCTGTCTCCTGTTCTTAATGGTCCGGTCTTCTGCGCGCTAGAATCAGCACTTCGCCTAACAACTTGTGCTCCTATTATCACACCTCCGCACCGACGCAAGCAGAAAATTACCTGGTCCGAGAAAAATGGCGGCCCCAACGGGATTCGAACCCGTGTACCGAGATTGAGAATCTCGTGTCCTGGGCCTCTAGACGATGGGGCCGCGGAAACCGAAGCTTGCCACGTTTCACGTGGTCAAAATTCAGCCGTCAGAATACAGGCGGAGAATGGGAAATCAAGCCCTTTGGCCTGCGTCTTGGAGGGCTGGGATCGAAGCATTCGAGCCGTGGCTCCCGCCGAGCCGCAACCGCGCCAGCAGCTTGTCGTGGATGCCGTCGAACCTGCCGTTGGAGAACACAGCCACCACGTCGGTCTGGCGCAGGCTCGGCACGAGCTTGTCCAAAATCTCTTCGGAGTTGGCTGAGAAATCGGCGAATTTGCCGCGCTGTTGCAGCGTCGCCACGATCTGTTCCGGCTTGAGCCGTTCGCTCTCGACAAGCTCGTTCATGCGGTCCACGCGCGCGATGAACACGCCATCGGCCAGCGCCAGCGACTCGGCCAGTTCGTGCTGGAAGATGTTGCGTCGGGTCGTGTTGCTGCGCGGCTCGAACAACGCCCACAACCGCCGCTGTGGATATTTCGTCCGAATGGCGCGGATGGTTTCTGCAATGGCCGTCGGATGATGGGCAAAATCATCAATCACCGTCACGCCCGCCGCCTCGCCGCGCACCTCCATGCGCCGCTTCACGCCGCGAAACGTCGAGAACCCTTGCTGGATTTGTTTGCGGGAGAGTCCCAATTCGGCGGCGCAAACGGCCACGGCGGCGGCGTTGCGCTGGTTATGTTCGCCGGCGAGCGGGACCGTGAAACCGTCGAAGCACGCTTTGTCGAAGAAGCGAACGCGACATTGCGCGCCGGCGACAACGTCGCGCACGTTGGCGTCCTCGCCGTTGGCAATCAGCAGGCCCCGTCGGGGAATGACAGCGACCAGTTGGCGAAAAGCGCGCTTGACCGCCGCGAGGTCGGCAAAAATGTCGGCGTGATCGAACTCGATATTGTTCAGGATCACCGTGTCGGGCAGGTAATGGACGAACTTGCTGCGTTTGTCGAAGAACGCCGTGTCGTACTCGTCGCCTTCGATGACGAAGAATGCCTGGGGGATGGAGAAACCCTCACCCTGACCCTCTCCCTTGGAAAGGGAGGGGGGATCTCCTCTCCCCCGCGCCCGGGGGAGAGGATCAAGGTGAGGGGGTTGGGCCACCCGCGCGCCGCAGCCGAAGTTGTTGGGAATCCCGCCGATGAGAAACCCCGGCGACAACCCCGCGGATTCGAGCACCCACGCCAGCAGCGATGTTGTAGTGGTCTTGCCGTGCGTGCCGGCGATGACGATGGAATGGTTGCCGCGAATGAAAAACTCGCGTAACAGTTCCGGTAGCGAGCAGTAGTTCCACCGTTCGTCGAGCAGGCGTTCCACTTCGGGATTGCCGCGTTTCATCGCGTTGCCGATGACGACCAGGTCGGGCCGGTGATCAAGATTGGATTCGCAGTAGCCCGAGATAATGCGGATGCCGCGCGATTCCAGAAACGTGGACATCGGCGGGTAAACGTTCTCGTCGCTGCCGGTGACGGCATAGCCGCGTTCGCGGCACGTCGCTGCGACCGAAGCCATGGCAGTGCCGCACACGCCCACGAAGTGGATCGAGTTGACCTTCTTGCGCAACATCCTCTAGGGTTCCCCGCACGGTTGCGTAACAGAAATGACAAACTTTATCAATGTTTCTGATTTTGATCTGGCGAGCACGCTGGAATGCGGTCAGGCATTCCGCTGGTCCCGCCTCGGCGGGACGGATAGCTGGTTTGAAGGTGTGGTGGGACGCGAGGTCTGGCGACTCCGACAGCAGGGCGCTGTCTTGGAGTACGATTGTAGCCGCGAAGCTTCTTCGCGGGCCTCGCAATGCGACGACAGCCGCGAATGCGATTCACGGCTACAATATTATCTGTCTCTTGATCGCTCGCTGCGCGACGTCGTTGCGACGTTCCCAGCCGACGACGAAGCGTTGCAGCAAGCCGTCCAGAAGCATTGCGGACTCCGCGTGATTCGGCAGGAACCGTGGGAAACGCTGGCGTCGTTCATCGCAAGTTCCACCAAGCAGATCGTCCAGATCAAACAGATCGTTGCCAACCTCGCCCGACAGTTTGGCGAGCCGATCGACAGTCCATTCGGCACATTCCACACCTTCCCAACTGTCCACGCCGTCGCCAGCGCGTCGCACCAGCAACTGTGGGACTGCAAGCTCGGCTTTCGCGCGAAGAACCTGCTCGCCGCCGCACGGATGATTGATGACGGCAGGATTGATTGGTCTAAGATTTCCGTGGGAGCGGCGTCCCCGTCCCGCCTCGGCGGGATCGCGGCGGGGACGCCGCTCCTACAACCGCGTTGCGATTATGAGACCGCAATGGCGGAACTGCTGAACCTGCCCGGCGTCGGCGAGAAGATCGCCAGTTGCGTGCTGCTGTTTGCCTGTGGATTCGACCAGGCGTTTCCGATCGACGTGTGGATCGAGCGCGCGCTGCGGCGGCTGTACTTTGCTCGGAAGCACAACGTGACGCACCGGCAACTGCGCGAGTTCACCCGCACGCACTTCGGCCCGTACGCAGGCTGGGCGCAACAGTACTTATTTTTCCAGGAGCGCACGCGCGGCCGCCAGCCGTTGCTGGATCGCCGCGCGCAGCGATGACTCGCGCTCGGTCGTTGCTGCCAGCGCTGACTCGAACGCCTCGATGGCCTCTTTAACTCGACGCTGCTTCAGGTAAACGCTGCCGAGCGTGTCGAGGTAGTAGGCGCTCGATGATGGACGGAGTTTTACGGCGCGTTCACAAAGCTGCACGGCTTCGTCGAGGTTGGCGCCGAGTTCGCAGTAGGTCCAAGCCAGGTTGTTCATGGCGTCAGCGTTCCCAGGGTCAAGCTTCACCGCCCGCGCGTTGGCGGCCGCTGCCTCGGTGAAGAGCTTCTGTTTGATGAGCGCATTGCCGAGATTCATCTGGAAGCAGGAGTTGGCTGGCTGGAGTTCCGTTGCCCGGCGATAGTTTCCAGCGGCGGCAGCCAGATGACCCGTGCGCTCCAAGAACACACCCAAATCGTTGTGTTCATCCGCCGACAGCGTCCACATCGCGCGGTCGGGCGGACAGACCAGCAGCGTCCAGCGCTCGGCGTTGTTCCAAAACCGTAGGAAATCCTCCTGCCGCAATTCGAGACATGGACGCGAATCCGAGTGGACGATGACGGTCTGGGTGAAGTCGTCGAAGCCGAGCACGACGAAGTAATGGAAGTTCGCACCGAACCTTCCCAGCACAATCACGGGAACGCCCGCCGCCAGCTTGTGTCGCAAATCCGCCTGCGTGCCGCGATACTGGCGAACCCACAAATTGAAGCGCGCGGCATAATCAGCCAGGTCAGCGGTGAGCGTGCCGCGGATCTCCGGCAGGTAAATGGCCGCAGCAATTTCGTCCTGTGAAACCTTGTGGCCGTGGTAGTTGGCGAGCATCGCCAGTGCGGCGGGCCCGCAGTAGTTGGCCTTCTGGGCGATGAAGGGGACGGAGAGCGGAGAAGTGGAGTGATGGAGTGATGGAGTAGAGGAGTAGTGCGGGACGGGCGTGGCGCAGCCGGTGAGGAGGCAAAAGACGAGGAGCGTAGAGCAAGGAGCGTAGAGCGATAAGACGGATTTCAATTCACATACGAAAGACCGCGCACGGCGAGAAAGAGCGAGGCGAAGGACGGAGAGCGTGCAGCGAAAGGCGCGTGCCTCGAAAGCTTCCGGGGTGAAGAGCGATCCAAGACGGAAGACAGGTCTAAATTCGAGAAAGAGCACGAGCACGAGTGAACCGGTCGTCACGAGCGCAAGGCACAAAGCACAGAGCACACAGCGCATTTCAGCCGATGCGGAAGACGATGTCGCGAACGGCCGTCTTACCGACGCGTTCTTTGATTTTTTTGAGCAACAGCAACTTATGGTAACGGGAAAGTTCCTGCAACCAGACAGGATGATCGACTGCAACGACGAGAAGCCCGTTGCGCAGGCTCACAGGCTGGGCGTGCTTTGCGATGTCGGTCCCCACAATTTCAGGCCAGAGAAAGAAAACCTGTGACTGTTGGAGACGCTGCTCCAAGCCGAGGCCTTTCATGACGCTTGGAACGAGCTTGCTCATGGACGCGGCGACCTTTCCGTTCGGCACATCGCCGTGAGCAGCGAACGGTTGCCATTCGCGCAAGACTTGCGATCGCAATGCCGGGGTCACTGGGATTGCTGCGGCTGGGATCGTTCGGCGGCAGCGGGCTGTGCCTGTTCCCCGTCGTTGCCGATGGCTTCCACCGGGCAACCTTCCATCGCTTCCTTGCAGAGAGTTTCCTCCTCGGGCGATGTCGGTTGCTTGTATATGTAGCTGTAGCCGCCGTCTTCGTTGCGGGTGAAATTGTCGGGCGCAGTCTCACGGCACAGATCGCAGTCAATGCACTGGTCGTCCACGTAATACTTGCCTGCGACGTTGTCTGGATACTTGTTCTCGAAAACCGCCATCGCACTCTCCAACTCTGGGCGCACTATAACAGAGCCGCATTTCGATTCAACTGCATTCTCTGTCCAGACGGGGCAGCTCACGCCGTCTGATGACGCAGCAAGGCCCCCATGCCGCCGGCATGGCGCAACGGCGTTGGTCCTTGCACGTGCTCAATCTGGCAGTTCTGCAGCATCGCTACCTCAATGGCTTCGTCGACGATGTCGGGACATGGCTCGGCTGGCCTCTGACAGCGGGGACAGGTTTGTTCATCCAGGCTGACGTAATGACAGCCGGAGCAAACGTAGCCAGGCATCTCGAATCCGTCCTCGACCAACAGCATTCGCGCTTCGCCTCGTGTCAGCGCGCCGAGCGTCGCGCTGACACCGCTGACAGCATGGTTACCCACCTCAGCCTTCCGCACCAACTCGTTGGCGAGCCGCCGCTCTTGTTCGTATTCGACGCGCTGCTCGATTTCCAGACTGCGCTCGAGCACTTCGGGCATGGTGGTCTTGCCGGGCTCGGCGTCAAAGTCACCGACCCACCGCTCTTTTAGATACGGGTGCAAGTGCTGCTTGAACTCCCGCAGCACCTCTCGATGGCCGCCCAGAATCAGCCAATCGAAATGCTGGCGCTTGAAAAGCTTGAAAGTCGCGTCAGCCAAATGCTGGAAGTGATGATGCACCGCCCGGTCCCGGCGCCTCTCGATGTTGCGCTCCTCGCGTCCGCCAAAACCGCCCTCGCTCACGCGGCGCGGAACTGGATCGACGACCGCCGCGTGCTCCACGATTTCCCCCATGTACACTTCAAACAGCCGTCCGTGCACGCGGTCCGCCAGGACGGTGCAGCAACGGTGGTACTCCGACAGGATCGCCACCAACGGGCGGATATACGGGTCGTGATCGGCGATCAGAATGTTCCGCACCATGCGCGGCAGGCGATAGGCCTGCCAGAACTTCTCGCTGTCGCACGAGAAGATCGCCAGCCCCTTGGACGGATTGGTCACGATCTCATGCATGACGAAGTCCTCGATCCGCTCGAAATCGCGCCGCAACGATTCCCGCTGCTCGTGCGTGCCCGCCTTGGCCTGCAGATCATGCCGCGCGCTCTGCAGCAGGTCTTTGGTGCGAATCTTCAGCATCTGGGACGGCATCTTTGCGCGGTCGAGATTGAGATAACAACTCGTGACCAGATGGTTTCCGTTTCTGAATTCAAGGAGCCGATCGACCTGTCGTCGCGTAATCATGGCATGGCACCTCCGGTGTGGAATGAAGTGGAAAATGAAACGTCAGAGCATTGGGTATCGGATGATAGTCTCGCCCTCGTTTTCATTGTCCGGGGAAAGCGGTCTGCAACTCTCGCCCTTCAATATGGCAGAAGATCGGCAGAAGTCCAAGAGATTCCAAGCCGTATTTTCTTGTTGGCTCAATTCAACGCCGGGGCAGGTTTCTGTGTCGCTACTACTGAAACGCGCTGGCGAAAGGATGTGCCCGATGAATTCAAAGAAACTGAGAGTAGTTGGAGTGACCGTTGGTTTGGCATTGTGCGTGGCGGCTGGTTTGATCGTTTTCACCGCTACCGAAAGGCCCTTACTGGCCAAGGAAGGGGCCACTGCCTCCAACCCTGAACCTGCCCCCGCCTCGCTGCGAGGGTTGAGCGATGCGTTTGCAGAGGTGGCGGCCATCATCAAACCTTGCGTCGTCACCGTCTATTCCGAAAAGACCGTCAAGGTGCCGCGCTACCAGTGGCCGTTTGGCGACGACTCCCCGTTCCGCTGGTTCTTCGGTAATCCGGACGATGTGCCGCGACCGCGCCGGTCGCAACCTCGGGATTACCAATCCTTCACGCAAAAGGGCATGGGTTCGGGCGTTCTCATTGACAAGGATGGCCACATCCTGACGAACAGCCACGTGATCCAGGACGTGAATCAGATCAAGGTGAAGCTGTCCAGTGGTGTGGAGTTCGACGCCACCGTCGTCGGCACGGACCTGGGCACCGACCTGGCAGTGATCAAGATCAAAGGCAAACTGCCGCGTGACCTGGCGGTCGCCGCCCTTGGGGACTCCGATGCCCTGCGCGTTGGGGATTGGGTGCTGGCCGTCGGGGCGCCCTTCGGCTACGAGCAGACCATCACCGCCGGCATCATCAGCGCGAAAGGCCGCAGGCATGTCGAGGAAGGACGAGACCACTATCAGGATTTTCTGCAGACCGACGCCGCCATCAATCCGGGCAATTCCGGCGGCCCGTTGGTCAACCTGCGGGGTGAAGTGGTCGGCATCAACACCGCCATCGCCGGCAGCGTCGGCCAATTCGCCGGCATCGGCTTCGCCATCCCCATTAACATGGCCAAGCCGGTCGTCCGCGACTTGATCATGAGCGGCCGCGTCACCCGCGGCCTGCTCGGCATCAACATCCAACCCATCACGGATGACCTCTCCGAACACTTTGGCCTGTCGGGCTTCAAGGGCGCGCTGGTTTCCAACGTTAACAAAGGTTCACCCGCGGAAAAGGCGGGGATCAACGTCGGCGACGCCATCGTCGAATACAACCGCACGTCGATCGAGGATATCGATCATCTGCGAAACCTCGTCGCCGCTACCGCGCCCGGCTCCAAGGTGGACATCGTCGTCGTGCGGGACGGCAAACGCCGAACGCTATCGGCCACAGTCGGCGAGATGAAGGCCGAAGAGACCGCCAGCGCCGGCAGAGAGGGCGAGGAAGCTCCCAGTATGCCCGACCTCGGCCTGAGCGCGGCCCCGCTCACTCCACAGGCCGCGAAGCAATACGGCCATGATCCGGACGCCAAAGGCGTGTTGGTCACCACCGTTGACCAAGGCAGCCCCGCTGCCGAGGTCGGCCTGCAAGAAGGCGACCTGATCACTGAGGTCAACCACGAATCTGTCGCCAACGTCAGCGAGTTCCGCGCCGCAGTGGCCAAGGCCAAAGGCAACAAGAACATCCTGCTCCTTGTCAGCCGCGAAGGCGCCAGCCGCTTCGTCGTCGTGCGGCTGAAGTGAGGTCGCTGCCGGCCGCGGGCGAAGGCGAATGATCGGGACGGCGTGGATTGAATGGCCGCAAAAGCCGAGTCCGACGAGACGCCGCTGTCGTGTGCGGCAACGCGCAAAGAGTCGCAAAGTCGAGGGTCGCGCGGAGCCTGTCCTGAGCCAAGCCGAAGGATCATGACCGCATCCTCGTTGTGCGTGGGTCTCCCGACCCGGCACGGCTTGCCTCGTGTAGTGGCCGCTGCCTGTCCCGCCCTGGCGGTGATCCCGGCGGCTGTCGTCAAAGTAGGACAGCTACTCCAGAATGTAACCCTCTTCGCCGTGCTCGTTGATGTCGAGGCCCTGACGTTCGGCGTCGGGCGCGGGCCGCAGTTCGAGCCAGGGCCTGAGCGTGAAAGCAATCGCAGCCGTTGCTGCCACGGACAGGACCAGCGTGATGACGATCGCGGTCAACTGATGCATCCACAACGTCTGGCCGACGATGCCCTTGAGGTTGGCCGTGAGATTCGGGTTGACCTCGCTCGTCGCGAGGAACCCCGTCAACAAAGTGCCCAGAGTGCCGCCGACGGCGTGGACGCCGAACGTGTCGAGAGAATCGTCGTAGCCAAACTTCGCCTTGAGTTTGCTGCAGGCGAGAAAGGTGCCGACGCCGGCGAATAGACCAATCAGCACCGCGCCGTTGGCAGTGACAAAACCACTCGCTGGCGTAATGGTTGCCAGCCCGGCCACCGCACCGGAGCACATGCCGAGCACGCTCGGTTTTCCCCGCATAAGCCGTTCGAGCACCGCCCAACTGCTCAGGCCGACGACGGCCGCCAGGGTGGTATTGACGAAGGCATTGGCGGAAACCATGTCCGCGGCCACGGCGCTGCCGGCGTTAAAGCCGTACCAGCCGACCCAGAGCATGCCGGTGCCGACCATGCACAGCACCATGTTGTGCGGGGCCATGCTTTCTTTGCCGAACCCGATCCGTTTACCGAGGATCAGACACAACACCAGTGCCGACCAACCCGACGACATGTGCACGACCATCCCGCCGGCGAAGTCGATCGCTTTGACGGTCGCGTGCGGGTTGGACAAGCCGTTCATCAGACCGTCCGCGCCCCAGATCATGTGGGCCAACGGAAAATAAACCACCAGCATCCACGCCACACTGAACGTCATGATGGCCGAAAACCGGATGCGCTCGGCGACCGCTCCGACGATCAGCGCCGGTGTGATGATGGCGAACATCATCTGGTACATCGCAAAGACGTTCTGCGAAACCCAGTTCGCGTAATTCAGGTTGGGCAGGGCGGTCACACCGTGCAGGAAGGAATACTGGAAACCGCCCAACAGGGATGAGCCTGTTCCAAATGAGAAACTGTAACCCACCGCCCACCACAACAGGGAGATGACACCCGCCAGACCGAGGCATTGGCCGAGAACCGACAACACGTTCTTGCGCCGCACCAGGCCGCCATAGAACAACGCCAGACCGGGCAACGTCATGAACAACACCAGCGCCGACGACATCATCATCCAGCCGTTGTGGCCCGGGCCGGGACCGGCGATCTTCGACGACGGCCCCACGCGCGCCCCGTTGTTGATGTAAGCCTCGAGGTCGGCCACCCGCTGCTCCAACGAAGGCTCGGTGGACGAAGTCGCCCTGGCCTCCTCCGCCCGAGCTGTTGTGAATCCGTCCGCTGCGAGCAAAATCATTGCGGCGACCGACACGACTACTATCGTTCGTCTCATGGGTACAAATCTCCCTAGCTTGTTTCTTGTCCCGGTCGGGTTCGCTGAAAAAAATCCCCCAACAGTGTACGCAGTGGTCATGCCACGGGAAGACCCGTTTTCTGTAAGGAAGCGGCCAGCAAGAAGATAAGATTTTCGAGGCAACAGCGATTGACAACCGAGTCGGCCTCTTCTTGACCAACGTGGTCAAAACACGCCAGAGGCAAATGCCGGCGGCAAAGTCAGGTTTTCTTCGATTCTTTTTACAGAAGGCAACGAAGAGAACGAAGCCGCACCCTTTGTTTCCTTCGTTATCTTATGTTCAAATCGTCTTCTTCGCTTCCGACGCTTTCAGGTCGCGCAGCAGGCGGGCGAAGGATTTCTGGTAGGCGTCGCGGTCTTTCCAGTGGCGGAAATCGCCAATGTGCCGGGCCACGATTGGGTACGGAATTTCTACAGAAGGCAACTCCGTAGACGACACGCGAGCAGGCGAAGCGAACGAAGACGACATCCTTTGTTTCCTTCGTTACCTTCTGTTCAAATCCTCCGGCTGGGGCGAATCGGGAACAGCATGACGCGTTTCTGTTCCTGCTCGCGAGCCAACGCCGTTTCGACTTTGTGCTCGCCCCCCTGCCGAGTACGGTCGTCTCCTTCCCACCGGTTGTCATGCTGAGTGAGCCGAAGCCCTGAGTTCCGTCGAAGGGTCATCGAAGCATCTTTCCCTTACCCGTTCAGTGTTGAACGTTCAGGTGTATCGTCCTCCCTCGTCCGCCACAGCTTCAGCGACGGCGTCCCGCGAATTGCGGCGGCTGATTCAAAAGGCGGTCGATGGTCGAGAACCGGAAACCGGAAGCCGGAAGCCGGAGATCGGAGATCACCATACGAACGTGACGATGCTGTGTCCGGGTGCGAGGTAATCGAAGAATTTACCGTCCGCCTCGACCTGGAAAGACTGTTCCATTGTCTTCTTGTTGAAAACAACCAGCGAGGTCTGGCCGTTGGGTAGGGCGAAGGCGACGATATCCATGCCGCCGGGGTCAGAGCCTTTGAAGGAAGCCGCGATGCGCTTCGAGCAAGGCCGGGCGGCCCGGGACATCTGGCCCATGGCATAGAACTCCCGCTCGAACTTCACTTCCTGGTAGTTGTCGGTCTGAATCCCCACCAATCCCGTCGCCTCGGAATCGGGACGCGGGGTCGGCCCGAACGTGCAGTTGAGCGCGAGGTTCCATTCCAGGCTCGCCTGACACCAGTTCTGCGGACCGCCCATCCAGTTGTTGGCCATGCCCCAGTCCACATCACCCCACCAGCCGCCCCGGTTCTTGCCCCAGCCACCAAGCTCGGTACAGAGGATTTCCTTGTCGGGAAATCTCTGATGGATGGTGTTGTACGTCTTGCGCATGAGGTTGGCGTCGCCGTAGTAACAGTGCCAGGCGCTTCCGGCGATATATTTGCCCGCCGTGGGATCCGAGAGGATTTTGGTCACGCTCTCCAGGGGATCCATTTTGGCGTCACCACGAATGACTTTCCGGTCGCCGGGGTGCAATCCCCAGTTGTGGTCGTGGATGAAGATTTTCGTTTTCAGTCCCTTGGCCGCCAGTTTGGGACCCAGAAGGCTGACGAGTCTGATCTGATCGTCCTCGTTCATGCGCATGCAGGGGTAGGCGGCGAAATCAAACTGCGGCTCGTTCTGCAGCGTGACGCCCCAGATCTCGATGCCCTCCGCCCGGTATTGTTCGATGAACTTCACGAAGTAGTCGGCATACGCCTCGAAGCATTCGGGCCTGAGCTTGCAGGTGGCGCCGGCGGCCTTGTCCGCCTCCGAGATTCCCACCAGCTTGCCATCGGTCTTCATCCAAGCCGGGGCGCTCCACGGCGAGCCGAGAATCCGAATCTCGGGGTTCAGCCACAACGCCTCCTTGAGCGCGGGAATGATGTACTGCCTGTCGTGAGCGATCGAAAAGCGGCTTAGATCCGGCGATCGCTCATCGCAGTAGGTATAGTAAGTGGCGCTGGCCGTGTAGTCGGAGGCGCCCATGGGCAGCCGCAGGAAGCTGAAGCCCGCGCCTTCGGTCGGCGAGAACAGCTTCTTCATGGTGTACTCGTATAGTTGCGGGTTCTTCTGCTTCAGATTCATGAGCACCCAGGCGGACGAATCCGTCATGGCCGCTCCATGGCCGTACATCGTCTGGAAGGTCCTGGTTCGATCCACGGCGATCTTCACCGGACGGCCCGGGTCCTCCGCCGTCAAAGGGATGGAACCCTGCCGAAGCAGTGTGAAGTTGTCATCCTGGTGGACGCCGTTCTGCACGTGCTTGGCGTCGCCGTCATCCACTTTGGTCACGACGACTATTCCATCACCGCCCCACAGCGGGGTGGTGCACAGGGCCAATGCCCCGGCAGCCACGGCACAAGCGGCTTGTAGCAATCGGTTGCTACGCATCAGCGAGTCGCTCCTTCAGAAAGGGGTCCCTGATCTCGGGATCGTCCGACCGCGGGGGATGAAGCTGCTTTTTTGGTTGGTCTGACTCACGAACACATCGTATTTGAAACCCAGGCTTTCTGGCATAGGTGGTGTCCTTTCGTGTTCATTTCAAAACGTGGTTGTGAATGCTCGATGTAAGAGGGTTTGGAAGAGGTGGTCGGCTTGGCGCAGGGACTCGCGCTGGACCGACCGCAGCCGTTCGTGCCGCGCCACCAATCCCGCCCACCGCTCCTGCAACGATGCCGGGGGCACGAATACCGGCATCTCCCGTAGTTTGGCGAGCGTGATCTCGAAGAAAGTCGAGCCTTTGACATGCTGCATGAGCCAGCGTTGTGTCTCTGGCATACGGATTTGCCAAAGCAGGAAGAGCTTCTCCATCCCGGGACCGGGTGCTATGCGGGCTGTGCCCTGCGTCAGGTTTGCCCCGTCGAGTTCCTTCGGGAGAACGGCCACCGTTCCAACCGTGGCTCTGATGCTAAACACCAAGTCGCCGAACTTGACCTCCGAACGCTTGTAACTCTCGGAGATCTCCGGCGAAGTTCGCAGTAAGTTCTCGGGGCGAATCTCTCCATCGATGATGTCGCCTGTTCTGATGTATGGAACGCCACCGGGGATATGCGGACCAGCTTGGACGATGCCGTATGTGACCCCACGATCTGGCTGAACGACTTCCTCCAAAGGTTTCACCGAAAACTTCCTCGCAGCAGTCTGCCATTCCCTAAACATTTCGCGGAAGGCGGCGGGGAGGAAGGTGTCGCTGAGGGCGAGGGCGTAGCGGCGGGTGCGGCGCAGCCGATCCGCCCGTTCCAACTGCCCCGCAACCCGCCGTTGCTCGGACAACGACGGCAGGGGGATTCTCAAATCCTCCAACACGTCTTTGCTCAAGTGCGGAATGGTCGCGCCGGTCGTGTTCGCTTGCAGGTAAGTGAACTTACCCTCCAAGAAACGCGCCAAGTACGGGGCGTAAAGCTCGGTTGCCGGGCGCAATGCGGCGAGTGTGCTGCCGATGTAGCCTTCAAGGTTGAAGGACGCCGTGCCGGCGTTTGCTCCGTCCCACGCAATCACAGCATCTGACGGCGTGACCGTCACACACTCGAACGGCTCGACATACTTCGCCTTGGCATCCGGCCGTAGGTCATCAATTTGGAGGTAACGGCGAGACGTGGCGGTTGGCCGCTCCAGAATTGAACTGGCCTTCTTCCCCTTCTCGATCTCGACGAGTTCGCCGAGTGCTGTCGTACGCGTCTTCACGCCTTGAGCATCTTCTCCAGTGCCTGCACATCGGCTTCGGCGGCTTGTTCGAGTTGCCGGAGGCGTTCGAGGGTGACGGCGGGTTGTTCGTAGTAGGTTTCGTCGTGTTCGAGTTGCCGGTAGCGACTGGCGCTGAGGTCGTAGTGGTTGGCTTTGACCTGGTCCTTGGTGACCCAGAATTGGCGGGTGAGCTGGTTGATTTCGTTTTCGAGCGGCTGAATCCGGGAGTTCAATTCGGCTAACTCGGATTCCGCTTGCTGCAACGACACGGATGCGGCAACGGCGTTGCCCCTCACCCTGACCCTCTCCCCGCGTTGCGGGGCGAGGGGATCGGATTTACCAGTGCGGTAACGGGCCGGTGATTCAGCGGCCAAAGCGACCTCGTCATTTTCAACGGCATAGACGGGCGAGACGCCCGCGCTACTATCAGCAACAACTTCTTCGAATTTCAGGCGGTGGATGAGGGCGTGGTGGGCTAGGCGCTCTTTCTTCAGTGGGGCGATTTGTTTCTGGAGGTCGGCGAGGCGCTGGGTGCGCTTTTGTTGGAACTTGATGTCTTGGCGGTGCTGCCAGCAGGCGAGGATGTCGGGGATGTCGTTGTCGGGGACACGCTGGCGTTTGTCGTCCAGAGAAAAACCGTCGTGTTCCATGTCGTAGAACCAGATGCGCTCGGTCGTGCCGCCTTTGGTGAATAGCAACACGGCAGTCGAGACGCCGGCGTAGGGTTTGAACACGCCGCTGGGCATGGAGACGACGCCGTCGAGCCGGTTGTCTTCGATGAGTTTTTTCCTGATTTCGACGTGGGCGTTGGACGAGCCGAACAGGACACCGTCGGGGACGATGACGGCGGCGCGTCCACCGTTTTCGAGCAGTCGCAGGAAC
>JBEKFI010000081.1:0-15054 GCA_050013395.1 Verrucomicrobiia bacterium
GCTCCAGCGCGCTCCGCAGTTCGCTCTTGCGCACGACGCGCTCCGCAGGAACGTTGAAACCCTTCGCGATAGCGACGAAGTCGGGATAGATCTGGTGCGGGTTCTGCGGATCGCCCAGATACGTGTGGCCGCGGTTTGATTGATAAAAGCGGTCCTCCCACTGCACGACCATACCGAGGTGCTGGTTGTTGAGGATCACGGCCTTCGCGGCGATGCGTTCGATGTGTGCGGTGGCCAGTTCCTGAATGTTCATCGTGAACGAACCGTCGCCGTCAATGTCGATCACTTGTTTGTCAGGGCGCGCGATTTTCGCGCCAAGCGCGGCCGGATAACCGTGTCCCATGGCGCCCAAACCGCCCGAGGTGATCAGCATGCGCGGATGTTTGAACTTGTAGTACTGCGCCGCCCACATCTGGTGCTGGCCGACGCCCGTCGTGATGATCGCGTCGCCTTTGGTGAGTTCGTCCAGCAACTCGATGACATACTGTGGCATGATGATTTCGTTGACGTCGCCTTTGAGAAATTCGCGGACGTACTGCGACTTGAGCACTTCGTCGGTGACCCGGTAGCGTAACGGATACTTCGCCTTCCACTCGGCAATCTGCTTGTGCCACGCCTCGAACTTCTTGCCCTTTACCGCCTTGTTGAGCTGCTGCAGCGCGTATTTGATGTCGCTGACAACGGGCAGATGCGCGACCTTGTTCTTGTTGATCTCGCTCGGGTCAATGTCGATGTGGACGATCGTGCCGTGCTTGGCAAACTCGCTGACCTTGCTCGTGACACGGTCATCGAAACGAACGCCGAACGCCAGCAGCAGATCCGCTTTGTCGACGGCGTAGTTTGCGTACACAGTACCGTGCATGCCGAGCCACCGCAGCGAGAGCGGATGATCGGCAGGAATCGCCCCGATGCCCATGATCGTCGTGGCCACGGGGATGTTGGTTTTCTCCGCGAACTCGCGCAACTCCGCGCTCGCGTTCGCCGAAATGATGCCGCCGCCACAGTAAACGACGGGCCGCTCGCTTTTCTCGATCAGCCCGGCGATCTCGTTGACGGCGATGTCGCTGATTTTCTTGTCGGGATTGTACCCGCGCAGGTTCACCTTGTCCGGAAACACCGGCCTGCAACTGCTTTGCTGGACGTCTTTGGGAATGTCGATGACGACCGGGCCGGGACGCCCCGTGGAGGCGATGTAGAACGCCTCTTTGATGACGCGCGGAATATCCTCGACGTTCATCACGAGATAACTGTGCTTGACTATCGGCAGTGTCATCCCGAAGACGTCTGTTTCCTGAAATGCGCTCTTGCCGATCATGGGACGGGGCACTTGACCCGTGATGGCGATCAGCGGGGCGGAATCCATAAAAGCGTCGGCGATGCCGGTGACCAGGTTGGTCGCGCCGGGACCGCTGGTGGCGAGGCAGACGCCAGGTCTGCCACAAGCGCGCGCATAAGCTTCGGCGGCAAACGCTTCGCCCTGCTCGTGCCGCGGCAGAATCGTGCGGATCTTCTTCGAGCGCGTCAGCGACTGGTGCAATTCCATGCTCGCGCCGCCCGGATAACCGAAGACGACCTCCACCCCTTCGTTCTCAAGGCATTTGATGACAATGTCCGCCCCTCGCATCAGGGGTCGTTCTTCTGCAGCAACTTCGACCTTTGGTGCTGTCGTTTTCGGTCGGTTTTTGACCGCCATATTCGAATTCTTTGGCATAACACTCTGAAAGACCAGGCTGATTGGGACAGAAATGTATACCCTCATCAGGGGTGCGAATCAATGCAAATCCCGATTCTTGCTGAGAACCGGCAGGGAGATCGTTACCTTGTGTGGCAAAGCTGAAAGTGATCAGTGGTTTCAGAATGAAGGCAGGGACAGTCCCGTTGGGGGCGCAGTTCCGATTGGCACCACGGCATCGTATATGAGCCGACGGTGGCTTGTCACGAATACAGGTCTGACCCTCACGACACCTTCTCAAGGGTGACTCCTTTCCCCCACCGGTCCCCAGTGGTGACGGGAAAAGGCTTGCAGAACTGTGGACGGGAGAGCTAATCAAACAGCAAACGGTCACGATGGCCGTAAGCCAAGAGTCGTATGGGAAACCTCGGTTTAGATGTGGCAACCATTTTTTATTGCTGCACCTGCTAAGCAGGTCTGAATTCGATGAGAGTGTTCGTGCCAACGCAACCCTATATCCATGACAACCCCTGATAAAGTTAGCACGAACGTGGCGCAGGGTTCTCTAATGATTGGCTCCAAAGCGGTTGCCTTCCATCTGTTTCTGGTTGGCTTTCTGGTGCTCTTCCTCGAACTGGCCTATATTCGTTGGTTTGCCGCTCACGTGATCTTCCTCCAGTTTTTTACGAACGTGGTGTTGATTGCCTGTTTCTTGGGCATGTCGTGTGGCTGCTTGGCAGATGGTAGCCGACGAGATTGGTTGGCCGCATTTCCCACATTGGGGCTTCTGACATTCCTGGCTGCTTTAGGCAGCCTAGCGATCTATACGCACCAGCGGGAAGTGGTCGTGACGGTGGGAAGCTTCACGTCTCCGCAGGAGATATTCTTTGGGACTGAGTCCCGCAACCTGGACATAGCCAAGTTCGTCGTGCCCATTGAATTCATCGCTGCCACGTTCTTCGTGCTCATCGCTCTGCTTTTTGTCGGCCTTGGGCAAGTGCTCGGGCGGGCCTTTGACGCTTATCCAAACCGAGTGCTTGGCTACACGTTGAACATCAGTGGCAGCCTGGTAGGGATTGTAGCCTTCTCTGCGGTTTCGTTCGCACAGGTTCCGCCGGTCATCTGGTTCCTGGTCGGCTTCAGCGGGGTCGCCTACCTGCTCCATCAGAGAGGGCGGCTGGATTGGATTCGAGGACTCCTTCTCGCACTGATTGTGATCCTCACTGCCGTACCGGTTGGTACCTTAACGAGCATTGGGAACAAGACCACGCGCGGCATTAAGACGCGTTGGTCGCCGTACTACGCCATTGTGCACAACCGGGACATGCACACGATTACGGTCAACACCATTATTGGGCACCAGCAAATGTTCCCTTCTACGGAGAAAACAATGGAATACTCGCTCATTCACCTGCTCAAAAAGCACATCGGCGCAAAACCCTTTGAGGACGTGCTGGTTATCGGGGCAGGATCGGGGAACGACGTGGCCTGCGCCCTGCAATTCGGCGCCACCCGCATTGATGCCGTGGAAATCGACCCGGTGATCCAAGACATCGGGATTAACTACCATCCTGACCACCCCTACCAAGATTCCCGTGTTGTCAGGCATATCGACGATGGCCGCCACTACTTGCGAACCACCGATCAGAAGTATGACCTCGTCATCTACGCCTTGGTTGACTCGCTGATCTTGCACAGTAGCTACGCCAACATTCGCCTTGAGAGTTATCTTTTCACTGAGCAAGCCTTCGACGATGTCCGCCACGTCCTTAAGCCAAACGGGCTGTTCGTGATGTACAACTACTACCGTAAGGGATGGATTGTCCATCGGGTTGCGGCGATGGCCGAAAAAGTCTTCGGGCACAAGGCGATCGTAATCAGTCTTCCTGATAGAGACTCGCTAAGCCCCGATAGTAACGCCGGCTTCACCATACTTATAGCTGGCGATAATTCCCGGATAGCTGAAGCGTTTGCCAAGCAAGAAGCGCTCTGGGGCAATCAGCGTGTCGCACCGACCAAACTCGTTTCGTTGAACGTCTCGCAGGCACTCCCAACAGACGACTGGCCATTCCTATACTTACAGGGGAGGATGCTTCCCATGTTGAACGTTGACTTTATGCTACTTCTGGGAGGGCTCGGCGTGGTGATGGTCTATTTGTTCATGCCTAAAGGACGCATACACGGCGGCAAACAGATGTTCTTCTTGGGCGCTGCGTTCATGCTGTTGGAAACCAAGGCTGTCGTTCAGTTTGCCTTGCTCTTCGGAAGCACGTGGCTGGTCAACTCCTTGGTTTTCTTCACAGTGTTGGTGCTGATTCTCTTGGCGAACCTTTTCGTGATCAAGAAGCCTACAGTGCAGCTCCGCTGGCATTACGTGGGGTTGTTTATTCTCTTGACTGCCAACGTGCTGATCCCGTTGGATGTTTTCCTGAGCTACGGGATAATTTGGCGCTATGTTCTTCCCTGCGCCCTGACGCTGGGGCCGATGTTTTTTGCCGGTGTGGTTTTCGCCCAACTGTTCCGCAACAACCTGCACCCCGCACAAGCTCTGGGAGCTAACATCGCTGGCTCGGTCGTGGGTGGAGTAATCGAGTCGTTTTCGATGCTTTTGGGCTTCCGCTACCTCTTGCTACTGGCGATGATCTTCTATGCTCTCTCGGTGGGTAGGCCCAAGAACGTCGAGTCCTAACAGCCTATTGGACTCAGAGAACGAGGTTCCGATCAAGACAAAAGTTTCCTGCCCTGCCTTTCAAAGCCTAACCCGCTTCTTCTTCGGTTTGAACCTTCCACCGTTACCAGAACCGCTCGTTCGCACCCAGGTTGTTTCCTTGTCGCTGTTTTGTTCAGTCACCCATCTGGTTCTAAAAGAAGGAGTAGGAGGTCAAATCTCTTCTTTCTGTAAATGGCCTTTGATCTCTTTGATCAACCGATCCTGGCCGACCCAAACCAAAAGGGGCGCAGGCCTGAGTGAAACGAAGGATTGTTGAAGGGGCGCAGTTCCGATTGGCAATGGGGCTTCATACATGAGCCGACGATGGCTGGTCACGAATACAGGTCTGACCCTTACGACTGACGATTCGTGTTGAGACGGCCTATGCCAGGCGGTAAACGATGCGGGCTTTGCTGAGATCGTAAGGAGTCATTTCCATCTTCACGCGATCGCCGACGGACAACCGAATCCAGCGTTTGCGCATCTTGCCGGAGATGTGAGCCAGCACCTGATGCTTGTTGGGCAACTCGACGCGAAACATCGTGCCAGGCAGCACCGTGAGAACCGTTCCTTCTACATTCAACAACTGTTCCATGGGTTTTCCCTTCCAGCTTCACGCCTGTCGCGGTTTCTTCAGGCGTCAAAGGACAGGCTTTGACCCTGGCAACAAAGAGAGTCGGACAACGGATCGGATAGCAGTTGCAGTATAACATGTCTGGCAGGCAATTCAAGGCGCAAATCGACCGCAAATGGGAAAGGACAGGCACATCGTGCCCCCGTGTGGCAGAGCTGAAAGTGACCAGTGGTTTCAGAATGAAGGCGGGGACAGTCCCGTTGGGAGCGCAGTTCCGATTGGCAGCGCGGTTTCGTAGATGACCCGACGATGGCTTGTCACGAATACAGGTCTGACCCTGACGACATTAGGGAATCACTGCTAAGGGTGTGGGCCGTCGAGGCCACGGCGGTCAAGGAGGTAATCTTTGTGGGATGGTGTTCCGTGTCAGCGAAACTCGAACAGGGTTGAGGTGAAGCCTAAGGTGTGGGTGTCGCCTCATGAACGGGTACCGGCAGAGATGGTAATGGTTCTTGCGGCTTTGTGTAAACAGCTTTGTATGTCGCCTCCGCCTCAGCAAGTTGCCGGCTCGTGGCATCAATTTCATTTTCTATAATATTCAAGGATTTGTTTAGTTTGCCTAATTGGTTCTGATCGGCGATCAAGTCCTGCTTCGCCTTGTTAAGCGCACCAATGTCGGTCTCGGGATGTCCATCGCCGGCGGGGTACAAGGCGCCATGATGCCAAACGAAATGCCCGTCATTCCACCTTTCGGGCGGGTGGCGAATCGTGTCTTGAGACAGTTTAATTGCTGCTTCTGTATCCGATATAGCTTTAACCACTTCGTTATGTCGTTTTTGCAAGTCGCGCAAACGTTTTCTGAGATTTACAATCATGGTTGATGCTACTTGCACCCGCTTTTCATCAGGCGTCATCCATGAGTTGTTCAATTTCACCTCGCCGTGTTCGACATGGGATAGATCGTTCGTCCACAGTGAAAGGCGCTGTCGAACGTCGGCCACGAATCTCGAATTGGGATAGGTTGCGAGGTATCTGTTGAAGGCTTCAATCCCACTTTCATACCCCGCTTTGCTGAACTCACAGTTTGGGTCAAGTTGTATCCGATCAAGTGCTTCATATGCTCGCCATTCCTGCTTTTGCTGCGCAGACTCCCGCTCGATGGTCTTGATGTCTGATTTGAGGATCAACTGGCGGGTGATGATCGTACGATTATAGTTGCTTATCTGTAGGACAATTTGTGTGTCTGTTTCGGAAACGATCTCGCCCCTTATGACTTCACCGCTATTCAACGTAAGCAAGTCTGCGAAGGCATGAGATATGAGTAGGAACGAGCACGCCAAGACGACCGCAGAGAGTTTCATCTGTCCCTCATTGATAATTTCCTGCAATTCCACAAATGCTCCTAGCCTCGCGCAGACGTGGTGCTCATGGCGCCCGAGGACTGCGCCGAAACCAAGTGACAGCCGAATTCCTAAGTCTTTTTGACCATGCACGTCAAGCCAATTCTCTGTAGTAACCGACATTTCCCATACCGATAATCGGGGTCAGCTCGTCAGTCGTCAGTTTTGTCGCCGTGTTTGTAACACTGAAGAGTTGACCCTCGCGACGAGGATGTCGAAGTCACCGGGAACCGTCCTATGCGCCGGTCTTGAAGAATGTTCAATGATTAGACCTGACACCTTGCCGTTCTTTTTCTGTTTTTTTGCTTGACGCTGGTCTTTGGATTACCGTAAAATGTGGGCAGTCAGGGAAAAGCTTGGTGAGGATGAACGTGGTGAACTACAACAGTAGAGGGCAACACTCGCTCCTACGTCCATCCTCAAGCAACCGAGCGCAGCGAGGTTACCCTCGGGAGAGCGGGAAATGAGAACAACTATTTGGGCCGCAATGCTCGGCTGCACGCTGGTCGCGGCATACCCGGCCAAGGCAACGGATTGCACTCTGTCCGACTCGGCCATTCTGTTGCTCGACTACGAACGGTCATATTTGACTGCAAGTGTGACCTCGGAGGAAGATATCCCCGGTACGGGCGTGCTATTTACGATTCACTACCCCAGCACAAATTCCCCGGACAACGCATTCAGCCTATTATCCGACAGCGGTCACGGAGTTGGGGCACTAACCAGCCTTAACGTAGGTGCTTATTCAAATTTCGACCTCAGATTTACGTTGATTTCAATCGATGGCTCCACATCTGGTAGCGAACAATTCAACGCTGGGGCGGTGATAGGGCCGCATGACGATTCGGGGGGCACGATATATCACGCAGTTGGCCTAAGCCTGACCGGCTCGTATCCGAGTTCCTGTGTTTCATCAACAATCATCACCTCCGCTACTGTCAGTGGAATCGGCTTTATTGCGTATCCGTGGCTGAGTGCAGGCGGGTGGAGTGCTGGTCCGCACGATGTCGCGTTCCTCGTGCAGCCGGCCAGCGGAGCGGTGCAGATTCCCGAACCGTCGGCAGTCGCATTGGTTTGCATGAGCGGGCTTGTCCTGCTGGGCCTGCGGGCGAGAAGGGGTCAGTTTGATTGTTGTTAGTTGATTCTGCGCAGCATTATGAAAATGGAGCTGACGCCTGCCTTGGTCATTCAAATGAAAACTGAAAAGATGCGACCCCGGCTGCCCGACTAAACAGTGTTTAGGGAAAATGAAGCGTGCCCCTCGACTCGTAGGATTGATCGGTCTATCGTTCCTCGGGACGATGGCCGTCCGAGCAGACTACGCCACCTTTCTCAACAACGGCCCCTCCGGGAATCGCGCTGACATTGTCTTCATGGGTGACGGCTACACTGCGTCAGAAATGGGCACTTACCAGTCCCATATTGACGCGATGATGCGCCATCTTTTTCAAGAAGGTCAGGACCCGTTTCCCCGCTACCACAATTACTTCAATGCTCACCGGATCGATGTGATCTCCCAGCAATCGGGCGCGGATGACCCGAGCAGCGGTACCTATGTCAATACGGCCCTCGATGCCAGTTACCGCTTCGATGGCGTTACACAGCGGCTGCTTTACGTCAATGAAGCCAAGGCCAACGCGGCGCTCAGCGCCGGGTTGAGCGGCGCTCCATTCACGGCCGAAATGAAACTGATCACCGTGAACGCCAGTCAATACGGCGGCGGCGGAGGCAAGCATGCGGTCTATGCAGGCGGCAATGCCAGCTCCACGGAAATCGCCCTGCATGAGCTTGGCCACTCGTTCGCTGGCCTCGCCGACGAATACCAATACAACAACAACTCCACCTATACCGGCGCTGAACCCACTGAGCCAAACGTCACGAAAAACGCAACGGGCGCCAAATGGTCGCGATGGATCGGTTACAATCAGCCCGGCATCGGCGTCATCGGCGCGTACGAAGGCGCGAGATACTATGACCACGGTCTCTACCGTCCGTCCCTCAATTCCAAGATGCGCACGCTAGGCCAGCCATTTGACGCTGTCAGTCGCGAGGAGATCATCCTCGATATTTATCGCCTCGTCGATCCACTGGATGCGTGGCTGAATAATAGTGTCACCCTCGAGAATCCCAGCAAGCTCTGGGTTGACTCGATTGATCCAACCATCATCCAGCACCAATGGTTCGTAAACAATGCCCTTGTCCCAGGCGCGAACGGTGAGGAGTTTGACCCGCTCGCGTTCGGCTTTGGGCCGGGTACCTACACGATCAAGGCTCATAACTACGATCCTACTGATTGGGTGCGCGCGAGCCTTGATCTGCTTCAAGAGGATATTACATGGAACGTCACCTACACGATTCCCGAGCCCGGCTCCGCGTGGTTGCTCGCGGGCGCCTCATTGTTCATTCTGATGGGACGAAAACGTGCAGGGGAAAAGGGGTCACGTCTAACCCGGATTATTCACGATGCGCTTGAAAGCTCGACAATCTGTCACAGCTCGAACCCTCACCCAGGCCCTATCCCTTGGGAAGGGAGAGGGGAGATCTCCTCGCCCCGCCTTGCCCCGAAAGCTTTCGGGGTTGACGGGGATAGGATTAAGAGCCTGTCCTGAGTCTGCCGAAGGATGAGGGGTTGCCGGACGTTTCAGGTGGTTCATGAATAGGTCAGCCTAAAGGCTTCTCTGATCATCGGGTTAAAACAGCGTCAGGTCTTGCCATAAAACAATCGGGCGCAGTTCCGATTGGCAACGCGGCTTCGTAGATGAGCCGCCGACGGCTTGTCACGAATACAGGTCTGACCCTGACCATTGATTTACAGAATCAAAAGGTGTGACCCCAGTTGCCCCTGCCTGCCCAAAATGATGAAGTGTTAGATGTGACCCTGCGCTTTTGCTGCGCTAATCCGGGCGTCATGGCGGCGGTAGGGGCGGCAACTTTGCCAGATCGTAGGATTCGACCAACACAATCTCAAAACGGAACAATCCTTCGCTTCGGTCGCATTTTTGTTCTTCAGACCCCCTCCCTCCATGTCAGATTCGCCCATTATCAATTCTTCCTGGCTGTTGGCATCGCCCTTGCTTAATTGGCACTCACCCTATACCACACCACACCTCGTCGAAGGCGCTTCTCCACGCCAGCCGACAAAAAGAGGCCGAGGCCCCAAACCTCGGCCTCCCTCTTTTCTGGAAATGAATCCTGCGATGCCCCGCAGACCTGTATTCGTGACAACCTGAGCGCAACTGGGTGTTGTAGATTTCAACGCGCCGCCGCTCAGATCAACGGCAGCTCATCGGCAGAACCGGCTCCCCGCGCACCAATTCCCGGCACACGGCGCGCCGCACGCACTCGGCCACGGTGAGATTCCTTCGAGGCGCCCACGCCGCCGTCAACGCGCCAGCGGCCATCCTGGGCGCACCCGTTGCCGATTCTTGAGCATTGCCAGCACACCCAAGCCCAAGATCAAGAGGCACCAAGTCGCAGGCTCGGGAACTTGCATAGCGATAAACATCGGCTCGTTCACGCCCGAACTGGCGTTGGCGAACACTGACCCGTGACCGCTGGAATCGAGTTTCTCAATCGTGTAGTTGCCATCGTTCGCCACGTAGAGATTGCCGCTGCTGTCAAAGGCAAGACCTTGAGGGTAGTTTATGCCCGAACTAGCGAAGATTGTCCCGTGTCCGCTGGGATCGTATTCTTCAATCGTGCTGCTGTACCAAATTGCCACGTAGAGGTTACCTCTGGCGTCAAAGGCGATACCTCCAGGTTCGTTGCCTGTGTGAGCGAACAACAACCCGTGCCCGCTGGAATCAAATCTCTCAATCGTCCTGTCACCCAAATTCGCTACATACAGGTTGCCGCTGCCATCAAAGGCGAGACCAACAGGATTGCTCAGGTTCGAACTAGCGAAAACCGTCCTGTTTCCACTCGAATCGAATTTCTCAATCGTATTGGCGTTATCACCATTGATGCCAGCATTCGCCACGTAGAGATTGCCGTTGCTGTCAAAGGCGAGACCTGCGGGGAAGTTCAAGCCCGAGTTGGCGAACACTGTCCCATGCCCGCTGGGATCGAACTTCTCAATCGTGTTGTTGCTGGTATTCGCTACGTAGAGATTGCCGCTGCTATCAAACGCAAGACCATCGGGGCCCGCCAAGCCCGAGTTGGCGAAGACGGATCCATGTCCGGTCGAATCGAATTTCTCAATGGTGTTGTTGCCATAATTCGACACGTAGATGTCATCGCCGTACGTGAGGGAGTTGGCAAAGAGGAAACATGCGGTCGCGGTGAGTTCGAGATTGAGTGCTTTTGTTGCTTGCTTCATGTTGGTCGATCCATTTCTGTCCCCCGGTCGCGCCCTTTTCCGGAGTCGGACCGGCGACGCAACCGGCAACTGCCGAAGAGCGCAGTGGCGCCCATTGCCACCAAGATCCAAGTCGTAGGCTCGGGAATGGACTGGATCGCGACCCCGAACGGGTAGCTGTACGCCCCCATGCTTGCGAAGACGGACCCGTTTCCGCTGGAATCGAATTCCTCAATCGTGCCGTCGTTCCAGTTCGCCACGTAGAGAGTGCCGCTGCTGTCAAAGGCAAGACACCGGGGGTGGTTTAAGCCGGAGTTGGCGAAGAGCGAGCCGTGACCGCTGGAATCGAATTCTTCTATCGTGCTGTTGCCCGAGTTCGCGACGTAAAGGTTGCCATTGCTGCCGAAGGCAAGTCCCCACGGGGCTGACAGGCCGGAATTGGCGAAGACGGACCCGTGGCCGCTGGAATCGAATTTCTCGATCGTGCCGTTGCCAATATTTCCCACATAAATATTGCCGCTGGCATCGAACGCGAGGGGTCCGGGCTGGTTCAACCCCGAACTGGCGAAGAGGGATTCAGTTCCGTGGGAATCGAATCTGACGATGGTGTTGCTAAAGATGTTCGAGACATAGAGATTGCCGTTGCCATCAAAGGCAAGGCCATTGGGCGCGCTGATGCCCGAGCTGGCGAAAATAGACCCCGTTCCGCTCGAATTGAATTTCAAAATCACGTTGTTGTCGTAATTTGCGACGTAAAGATTGCCGCTGCTGTCAAAGGCTATGGGCCGCGGGTCGAGTAAACCCGAGCTGGCGTTGGCGAAGACGGACCCGTTTCCGCTGGAATCGAATTTCTCAATCGTGTGGTTCCCTGAACCCGCTACGTAGATGTCATCGGCGTGCGCGCGGGCGTTGGTGAGAAACAGACACACGAGCGCGACAAGTCCGAGGTTGAACGCTTTGGTTGCTTGCTTCATGTTGGTTGTTCCTTGCAGGTTGTTCTAGTTGCCAACAAATCCAATCGACGCTGGGTGGGCTGCTGCTCATCGGGCAGAGGCTCGCCCGCTTCTCCATAGGATTTATGTAACAGCGAAAAGACAGGGAGTCAAGACTATTCGGGGCTTTGCGGGTTAGGGCGGTTCGCGTCCTGAGCGCACCCGTGGCCGATTCTGGAGCATTGCCAGCGCACCCCGCCCGGCGGTAGGATGCTTCGCACAAGAGAGGAGCCTCCTATGGACATCACGTTCATGTTGCGCCCACCCATTCTCCCCACCGCTCCGCCCCGCGCATTCCGCCCATGCCGACCAACTGCGCTGCACACCGCTCCCATCGCAAAGAGATTCAGATTAGGCAGATCCAAATAAGTCGTATCATCTCCGTCTTAGGGAAGGAATGGAAAAGAGAAGCGGCACGACAATCACGGCTACCACACCAAGTCCCACAATGGCTAAGAGCCTGTGCTTCGAAAACATTCGCAGCGACGCAATAAGCAGCAACACGACCAACCAAAAGAACACTAAGCCGACCAAGGCTTGATAAAGGTCGAGGAAGGACAAATCCACGAATTGAAAAACCAGATATAGGGCAAGTACGGTCATTTCCAAGATGACCAACGACACTTGACTTATCCTATCTGCAATCGTTGAAGACATGTGAACGCATCCGGTCAATTGCCTAACGATAGAAGTGAGCGACTGGCGAGCCGCGCAACGGGTCGCCAGTTCGCTCCACTGAATGGATAGGCACGTTCACAATCCCTGCCTCCGTAACACGCGCACAACTGTGATGCCGGCAAAAAGCCCGACCTGACTTAGCAAGCAGCCGAGCCAACCCCACGAAAGAACAATCCACGTGAGAATGAAGACAACGACGGAAAGCGCCGACCACAAGAGTCCTGAAGAACCCTCCATCTGCGCGGCCTTGTAGTAGAACGCGGCGCATGCCAAGAGCACGACGAACTGCAACGAGTAGAAGTATGCTAACGGATTCACACAAGCCTGCCAACTCCTTCGCCGCCTATCTTGTTTTTATCTAGTCTCAGCTTTGACGTGATAATAAACTCCTATATCACGACTTGTTTGAGAATATGGTAATAGGTGGCAGAATCAAGCGTCGAATTGGGGCTCACCATGGCGAATTATCGTTAGCCGAAGGATGAGCGGAGCAGGGGGTCAAATCTCTTCTTTCTGTAAATGGCCTTCGATCTCTTTGATCAATCGCTCCTAGCCGACCCAAACCAAAAGGGCCGCACCCCTGAGTGAAACGAAGGATTGTCGAAGGGACGCTGTTCCGATTGGCAAAGCGGTTTCGTAGATGAGCCGCCGATGGCTTGTCACGAATACAGGTCTGACGCTGACCATTGATTTACAGAATCAAGAGATCTGACCCGGTTGCCCGCCGTTCAAAGTCTGCTACAGCACGACGCCGACTTGCCATTGGCCCTCCATCCAATGACACCGACCGCGCCCAATGCCAAGACAAAGAGTTCCCAAGTACTACTCTGGTCGGGAACCACCGTCACATGAAGCTGCGAGGGGTGCCCGTAGTTGTATTCCATGGAACTCAGAACGTCTGGACCGCCCGTATCGCGAAGATTAAACCCGACATAGGCACTATTTGCCGTGAGCATGAAGGATGTAACATCGAACGACGCGTCCTGGCCATAACCCAGGTTTGAGGGAAGGTGCATGGTACCAAGATACGTGCCCGCATTCGCGTCGTTCGCACTAATAAACCCACTGTTCTCTCTGATCCCGTAAACGTCGATATCCGTACTAAAAAGCGGCAGACCATACGGGTTGACGGTAAGGACGGCTTGACCAATCGAGCCCCAGATCGGAGCAGTTGGGAATATGACTATACCTTGAATGTATCCCGCCACGAGCACGTATCCGCCGTTGTTGACCGGATTGCACCCGTAGCAGGTGTACAATGCCCCGTCGTCAGATGGGTTGATGGTGATTGGTACCGCACGCGCTGTGGCGAATCCCGCAAGCCAGAGAGCGATAGCAAGGGAGGTGAAAAGGGGTGTTCTCATAACGTGTGCATTTCTAGCAAACTTGGGAGGAGTAAGTCAATGCAAGAATGGGAAAGGACAGGGACATCGTGCCCCCGTGTGGCAAAGCTGAACGTGACCAGTGGTTTCAGAATGAAGGCGGGGACAATCCCGCTGGGGGCGCAGTTCCGATTGGCAACGCGGCTTCGTAGATGAGCCGCCGATGGCTTGTCACGAACACAGGTCTGACCCTGACGATTCCACGCACTGCCGAGGGCAGCGATGATCCTCTCCGTGGTAAGGAATCCGCTCTTGTCGTTCCGGCTGTTCCGCCCCATAATTCGGTTATGCGCCGCGGAACGTTGATCCGGGCCCTGTATCGCTTGACACTGCTGCTCGCGGCGAGCGGGGCGTCGGCAGACATGGCAGCCGTGCCCGCGCGATCCGCGCTACCCGGCGCACTGGTGGGCGCCGGTGTCGAAGGACGGCGCGCCTGCATGGGAAATCCTGCCGCAGGAGGCTGGCCCCGGCGAAGTGATCCTATCGAAACGCAACGAACTCGGCTTACTCTCCAATTTTGCACCGACACCGTTCACCTTTCACGGAAAACGCTACGCAAGCCTGGAAGGCTTCTGGCAAATGATGAAGTATCCTGAAGGTGCCGACGATCCGCGAGCTAGGTTTCCGGGATTGGAATGGAAGTACACGCGCGAGCAAGTTGCGCAGCTTACCGGCTTTGACGCGAAGCACGCGGGTGACCTGGCTAACGAGAACATGAAGAAGATGGGCATCACGTGGGTCACGTTCGAGGGCAAACGCATGGAGCACAAGCCCGCCACGCCCGCCGAGCACTACAGGTTGATTGTCGAAGCGACGCACGAGAAAGTGCGGCAGAACCCTGACGTGCGGATGGTATTGCTGGCCACAGGTGATCTCGTGCTGAGGCCCGATCATCACCAGGAGTCTGACGCTTCCGCTGCGTGGCGCTACTACGAAATACTCACCATGATTCGCGCCGAACTACAAAAAAAGTAAACGGCGCGCTCATTTCATTCCTGCTGGTGCGTGCCGACCAGTTCCGTGTGCGCGGTGAGATCGCCGGCACCCCGTATAGCTCGGCAGGAAACGTTTTGGACTTTGTAAGCACTGGCAGGGTGATGTCACTTCGTATCCGGCTGAGGGAGCACGTCTGGTTTTTCGTGGTGAGGCATTGACTGCCCAGGTGGTACGTGGTTCGTCAGTCGGATACAAAGCGTCGGACACGAGGCCCGCCGTCTGGGTGTCGCGCTGCCGTTATCAACACTTCGCCCGTCGACCTTCCTGCCGCCGCCCACAACTTCAGCGCCTCGGCTCCATCCGGATTTCCCTCGAGCTTTTTCGCATTGATGAATCCATACACCGGAGGCACG